>CALRKC020000199.1:0-5354 GCA_943367895.1 Erythrobacter sanguineus
CTGGTTATCGGGTTTTGTCCTTTTGAGCCTCAGGTCAAAAGCCATACAGATATTACGAACAAACGGCTTTCCTTTCGGGGTGATTTTTAATCCCGATGATGTGAGTTCCGCAAGGCCGTCATGGACCATTTCCTCGAGGCTCGAAATCACTTCAGGCAACTCCTCAAAATAGCGACCCTCTGTCCGCCAGTCGGTTTCAAACCTGCACATCAGGTTTAGGATATGGCGGCGCACCTTTAAATCCTCTTCGGTAAGGATATGCCCTTTAAAAACGGGTATTTGATCCCATTCCAGCAGTTGATAGTAATCTTCCAGGCTTTTTACATTCTGCACAAATCCATACCAGCTGTCGCCAATGGCCGAAATGCCAAGTCCAATCATCAACTGTGTCTTTGTTGGACTGTAGCCCATAAAATTGCGGTGCAAGCTTCCATTTTGCGCGGCCACATAAAGCGGATCACTTTCAATTGAAAAATGATCCATTCCAATCTCTTTATAACCGAATTCCTCCAGCAGCATGCGTCCGGCCTCATACAAATTACGCTTTTCTGCATCTTTAGGAAGGTCGGCATCCTGAAATCCCCGCTGGCCGTTCCCTTTAATCCAGGGCACATGGGCATAACTGTAAAATGCAATCGTATCGGGCTGCAGCAGGATTGTTTTCTCTATAGAATCGATAACATCCTCTATTTGCTGATGGGGCAAACCAAAAACCAGGTCGTGCCCCACTGAGGTATAGCCAATACTGCGGGCATCCCTGGTTACATTGGCGACATTCCCGAAAGGCTGGATCCTGTGTATCGCTTTCTGGACTTTCTCTGCATAGTCCTGCACGCCAAAACTGACACGGCGGAAACCAAGGTCGTATAATTTTTGCAGGTGTCTTTTCGTGGTATTGTTCGGATGGCCTTCAAAGCTCATTTCGCAATCTGCAGCCTTCTGCCCGTATGAAAATATCCCGTTAATGAGGTCCTCCAGGTTTTCGGATGAAAAGAAGGTTGGGGTACCACCGCCCAGGTGGAGTTCTTTTACGACGGGCTTTTCTGGAAACAGCCTGCAATACAATTTCCATTCTTTGATCAGTGCCTTGATGTAAGGCCCTTCCACATTGTGGTTTTTTGTAATCCTTTTGGTGCATCCGCAGAACGTACACATACTTTCACAAAATGGAAGGTGAATGTAAAGACTGATTCGGCCGTTGTCTTCTGTAAAAGAGCGTTTTACGCGGTCAGTCCATGCTGATGATGGCGACTCATTGTCCCAATACGGCACCGTGGGATAACTGGTATACCTTGGCCCGGGGACGTTGTATTTTTGTATCAATGAGGATTCCATGTTTTATTTTTTCGCTAAAGTAAAGTGCTGCGAAAAAAATAAAAATGACGTGGGTCATATCCTGCTTTTTTAGTATCCCGCAGCCGATAGGCCTTTCAACTTTCGGATTGCCCCTGATTCGCTTCAGGATTTCTATTCAAGTGAAATCCATGAGGGCTGCGCTGCAACTTCGATTTCGCGCCGGGCATGCCCTTCAGCATGTTGTCAAAACGGTTCAGGGCGGCAACTACGCTTATAAAAAAGATAAGGATAACAAGTAATAACAGTATGATCATAATATTGTTGGAATATCGCTGTGGTTTATTATATGCTTACACAGGGTGTGAAAATAACTTCTGATTTGATGGAATGCAATACGAGGCAGGACTGATGGGAAAGCTCCAGTACTTTCAATCCTTTAGCGACCGAATCAACGTTGGCAACCTGTAAGACGGGCTGTAAGGAAATCCTGCTGATAATCAGTTGTTGCCCTTCTTTCTCTAATATCGCAGTGGACTTACACGAAAAGTCAAGGAATTCAAGTCGTGATTTTTCAGCTATTGCCAGGAAAGTTGTCATGAAACAGCTTGCCGCTGACGCCACGAACAGGTGCTCGGGTGACCAGATTCTGTCGATACCGCCTTTAAATTCAGGTGGTGTGGCTACTAAAATTCCGTCATCGAGCGCAGCAGATTCTGCAAATCCCAAACGGCCTTCCAGCCAGGAAATATTGATATCGTATTGTGACATGGTTTATTATGTTTTGAGATGAAGATTTCGAATGCTGCTTTAATAAAACACGACGGACTCCTATCATCTGGATTTCCTTTCGTGCCGGATCTTATAAATGTTTACGCTTTACAGTATTCAGTCCTGGCAGAACATAAAGCGGGCAGTATCCGACGACCGCAGTCAAAATTAAAATTGCGGACAGGCATCCAAGGATTACCGTAACGCTATCACTCAGGTCTTCTACAAAAAACAATATGCTTATCGCCAGGAAAACCCGGATCATGGCATCTTTGGTTCCTACATTTTTTTTCATTGTTGGTTTTATTAAGTTGATGCTGCTGTCTGGATCGCTTGTTGTTTTCCTGAATTCAATCAGGCTTTTCACAGCTACCCTGATGATTTTCGGCTATACCTAAAAAATCGGAATCAAATTTCAGCTATTGTTATTCCTGAAAGAATGATTATCGGCATATTGATATGTGATATTAAGCATTCCGAACACCTCCGGTAGTGTAGTTTTCATTCAAATATGATATTGCTCACTAATTCTACCGCTAAAAAAGCTAATTTTGAAACTCACAATTTAGGAGATGAAAAACTCAGAATTACTCAGCGCCATAGTCCAGAATGCAATCGATGGTATCATTTCAATAAATGACCGTGGCGTGGTAGAAAGTATCAATCCATCCGCCTGTGCGCTTTTCGGATACGAGCCTGACGAGGTTATCGGGAACAACATCTCTATACTGATGCCGCAACCTGATAAGGAGCAGCATGACAACTACCTGAGGCGTTACCATGTGACGAACAAACCCCGCATTATTGGTATTGGCCGTGAAGTTACCGGCCTTCGTAAAGACAATACTACTTTTCCGATGCGATTGGGTGTGAGTGAAGTGCAGTACAATGAAAGCAAATTTTATGTCGGTTTTATCCACGACCTTACGCAGCAAAAGGAAGCGGAAGAACAACTGCGTGATTATGCCCTGCACCTGGAGGAACTGGTGGAAAACCGGACACAATCCCTGAATGACACCATCAGGGCGCTGGAGGTTGCCAAGGAGCAGATCAGCAACACTTTGGAAGCCGAAAAGGAACTGGGTAAACTCAAAAGCCGGTTTATCTCGATGGCATCACATGAATTTCGCACACCGCTGAGTACGATACAGCTTTCGGCATCTCTTATCGAAAAATATGCTGAGTCTGCCGGAGTGATCGAAATCGGCCGACACATCTCAAAAATTAAATCTTCCATTACAAACCTGACGGCCATCCTGAATAATTTCCTGCAGATGGAACGACTGGAAAGCGGCAACATACAGGCACAACTTTCGGTATTCGACCTTAAAAAATTATCGACTGATATTACCGAGGAAATGCAGCAGATGGCACGCCCTAACCAAACCATCAATTACACACACACCGGAACAGAAAGTAACGTTAACCTTGATCAGAACCTGTTGCAGAATTGCATCATCAACCTCGTTACCAATGCCATCAAATATTCCGGAGACGGCGCGACGATTGATTTCGCAACCACCATTGACAATAATGGCTGTACGATAGCGGTGCGCGACAATGGCATTGGCATTCCTGAAGCAGACCAGAAACACCTGTTCAGTGCTTTCTTCAGGGCGCATAATACGGGAACGATACCCGGCACCGGCCTCGGACTTAATATCGTGGCAAGACATGTGGCACTGATGAACGGTGCGGTCAGTTTTATAAGCGATAAGAAAAACGGTACAATATTTACGCTAAAATTCCCCAGACAATGACAAAAATCCTGATTATAGAGGACAACGATGACATTCGCGAAAATGTCATGGAAATCCTTACCCTGGCCGGTTATTCGGTTTTTGAAGCCAATAATGGAAAAACCGGTGCCGAACTTGCTATGAAGCATGTGCCTGACCTGATCCTTTGTGACATCATGATGGGCGATCTCGACGGCTATGGTGTGCTCCACCTGTTGAACAAGCATACTGATACGAAAGCGATTCCTTTCATTTTTATGACGGCAAAATCGGAAAGATCTGATATCCGCAAAGGCATGGAACTGGGCGCAGATGATTACCTCACCAAACCTTTCGACGATACCGAACTGCTGAACGCCATTGAAAGCAGGCTCAGGAAAAGGCAGGTACAGCAGGAATTTTACAGTACTGCCATTGAAAAGCTGTCGGAACTGGTGCAGGCAAAAGACGGTTTAAGTGAACTTAATGCTGCATTGGAAGAACGTAAAATAAGGGCTTTTAAGAAAGGGCAGGTGATTTACTACGACGGTGACCGGGCGGGTAGCATCTGGTTCGTCATCGAAGGACGGATTAAGGCGACAAAGATGGCAGAAGATGGCCGTGAATTGCTGACGGGCCTGTTTGAAGCTGACGATTTTATCGGAATCAATACGCTTTTCTCAGATGGCATTTACCTTGACACGGCTACCGCGGCTGAGGATTGCCAGCTTTGTAATTTTCCAAGGGAACAATTTGAAGCATTCATCCGACTGTATCCTGATGTTGCCGAGAAGTTCATCAAAATACTTTCCAATCAGATCAGGCAGCAGGAAGAACAGTTGATGCAGATGGCCTATCAGTCCGTACGAAAAAGGATTTCAGAGTCTATCGTACGATTGTGCCGGCAGTCCGGTTCTTCTGATGTTGTGACCGTCAGCAGGATTGACCTGGCCGCTATGTCGGGCACTGCTCCCGAGACGGTAAGCCGTACACTCAGTGATTTTAAGGAAGAAGGCCTGATTGAAAAAAAGGGGAGCACCATTAAGGTTCTCGACCTGAAAAGGCTGGAGAAAGTGAAGAACTAGGGCTTGGCTCTTCAGTAGTTCGGGATATCCCGATAATCATGGAGCTGTAATTCATTGACGGTCAAATCCACGCGTTTCCATTTTCCCGGACTGAGTTTTGCGGTATCGACATCGGTAATATAATCGAAAAACGGGAAGAGTTTTCGGCGTTTCACAATGCGGTCCTTGTATCCGAACGAGAACCAGTCGGCGCGCATCTGGTATTCCACTTTCAGGTTTTCATTATCAACACTGGCGTAAATGATGTTTTGTGTCTGCCAGTCGCTTTTCCAGGTCAGCAAAGCTTTCGCAGCATACAGCACTACCACGATTACGAAAACAATCATTCGGTACTTCCTGGCTTTATATCCCCAGAGTATCCAGCAAAGCCAGGCAACAAATAAGCCTGCGGGTATGGCGTAGCAAAGTATCCTGACATAAAAGCTGTTGATATAAACTGATGTAAAGCGGTCTGCCAATGCGCCGGCGGTAAATGTAATGAATACAA
>CALRKC020000200.1:0-5297 GCA_943367895.1 Erythrobacter sanguineus
TTTTTCATAATCCAGCGTAAGTGATGAACCCATGATAATTCCGGCATCTTCCATTTTCTTAACCCTGACGTGCACGGTTCCGGCAGAGATCAGTAGTTTCTTTGCGATATCCGTAAAAGGAACCCTTGTATTGTCGATCAGCATATCAAGGATCTGGTGATCTACCTCATCTAAGCGAAATTTACTCATATTGTGTTTGTTTGATGTTTATAAAAGAAACAACAAGGGAAAAATCAATAAGCTCCGTTTGGGATACCGTTCAAAAATTTTACGCCTGTGTCGAGGGAAAAATCGGCTTTTTGATCAGGTTTTGGAAATTGTCCGTCAGCATCTGAATACTTTGCATTGGCGCCATCAAATTCCGAATGGCCAAAATAATCATGCAAATCGCCTATTTTCACAACAAAAGCGTTAAAATTAATGGTTTTGTTCACTAATTCTTCTCTATATTGTGCAGCAAAATTGGTGATTATTTCTGAACTATCATAATTTATTTTGATGTTTTTATAAACAAAATCGAAAAAATTTGGATTATTTTGCGGAATATTCAGATAATATTCAATTTCGTTATCAACTATAACGTTTTCGTAAATAGCCTTGAAACCTGACAATAATGCAAAAAGGATATATTTTCTTGTGATTTCCCGATTGTAGTCCCCCGGGAAATGCCCTGCTTCAAAAAGAATCGTCGGCGTTCCAAGAGACTGAAAAGTATCCCCTACACAATTGATATTAAACCCGTCATCAAATCGCCCAACCTGCCCCGGAATAAAGCCCTGTAACGTTTGATTCATGGCATTAATGACGTGTATCGCTTTCAACCGCACATCATTATAATCCCGCTCGAAGTTGAACGCCGGCGCCAGAAACGATACCGTTGCAGGCTTTCCGGTATTTCCAACACCAAAAATGGTGCGCTGGTCGTGCATGTTATAACAATAATCAGGCTGGAAACCATCATAAGCCTTCCGAAGCACTAAACTCTCAGGCTGAGAGAGATCGCTGGCATCGCGGTTAAGGTCGATATCATTGGCATTGGTGCGGGTGTATGCTTCAGCCCCGTCCGGGTTGAGCATCGGGATAAACAGGAATGTAAACCCAGACAACAGTTTTTGCTGCAATACTGATGCTTTCGTCAGGAAATTGAAGAAATCAAAGAGTGCTTTTGTGGTGGTACTTTCATTACCGTGCATCTGAGACCAAACGAGAATTTTTGTTTTCCCGTGTCCCATTTTAAATCCATAAATATTTTTCCCGCGCACTGACTGACCTAAAATTTCTACGACGCCATACTTTGACAACGGAATAAATAAGGGCGCTATGTGCTCAGGGGAAATGTATCTTCCGTGTAACTTATCCTCTTTGGAATCAGTAAATATTTTTTCGTAATCCATGTGTTTATTTGCTCAGACAAATGTAAACATCTTTGGTTTTACAAATGTAAATCGGGTAATTGTTTTCAAAAGTTTATAATTGTAAACAAAAGTGGCGTACTCAAATTTACAAGTTTTTATTTTTGATGTTAAAAGTATAATAATCAGAATTTTAAATTATATTACCTAACTTAATTATTTTGTATTAAGCCGATTATCTTATAGATTTACAAGTGTAATTCCGTCCGGTATTTTTCTTTTATTTACATTTGTAACATTATTAAATTATACAATGTTAAATACAGAAGATTTTATCGGAAGGCTTGAATATCTTATGAAGCATTACGACTTAAGTGCCTCTTCGTTTGCAGACAAAATCGGGGTGCAGCGGTCGGGCATTTCCCACCTCCTCTCCGGCCGAAACAAACCAAGCCTTGATTTTGTATTAAAAATTGAAGAGGAATTTCCTGAGGTAAATCTGTATTGGCTGCTCAAGGGTTCCGGATTGTTTTTGGCGGATTCCGAAACCGAGTCCATAAAATTGACCGAAGCAAACACGATGACTGATCCAAAATCCCCTCCTCCGCTGCCGGTAGCAGAAAAAGGCGATATCGACAAAATTGTCATTTTTTACAGTGACGGCAGTTTCACCGACTTTAAACCGCGTATTGAAAAGCCATAAATAAGAAAACCCCGGCTTTTGGGGAACCAGGGCTTTCAAAACCAATAAAACAAACACAAAACATTTTAGCAGTCAACTGCTTATATACTATTTCAATTTTTGGGGCAAAAAGGAAGTCTATTTCGTCAGCCTTTATAACTCCATTTACGAGATAAATAAATGTTTGGTTTTGTTTGTATGCAATTATTTTTTAAATCCGAAGCTTTTCTCAGGAAATTTTCCAACAACTCCTTTAAAATGAGCAAGTAAAATAGCGATATCTGCCGCCTCATTTCCCGTAGGGTAAAACGGATTTCCAAAATTGACTTCCTTTTTCCCGTAATCAAACGCAATGGGGATAATTGGGACGCCGGCTTTCAATGCGATATAATAAAACCCTGTTTTAAGCTCTTTGACGGCTTTTCGCGTTCCTTCAGGCGCAATGGCCATTCTGAAAGTATTTCGTTGCTCAAACAGCCTTACAATCGCATCTACCGTGTTCCGGCCGCCGCTGCGGTCAAGAGGCGCTCCGCCCATCCACCTAAAATAGCTTTTTAACGGAAAACGGAACAGTTCCTTTTTGCCCACCCAGTGCATTTCCATTCCTATAATGCCACGCGCAAATAATCCAATAAAAAAATCCATCCACGACGTGTGCGGCACGACCATCAGCACACTTTTCCGGATTTTCGGATCCATCGTCCCGGTAATCCGCCAGCCCATGAGTCGGAAAAAGAGGCATTTATAAATCTGCCGTTTCATACCTTTAAATATTTTCGTAAAAATAATATTATTCGTTTATTTTTGAGAAAAATACAAGCTATGGTAAGGCGGCTGCTCAGTTATATTATTCCGATGAACGTCACCCGCAGGAAATCCGAATGGAGCCGAAACCTCGAGATTACGTGGAACAATGGTGAACTGGTCATGGATTCCCAAAATACGAATTATTCGTACGGCAGCCTGCAGCGTATCCTGCGGAAAGGATTGAAAACCATCGGCTATGCAGAAATCAAAGCCATGGAACATATTCTTGTGCTGGGCGTGGCCGGCGGCAGCGTTATCAAGACCATTACGAATGAAATCGGGTTTAAGGGCAGGATTACCGGCGTTGATATTGACGCACAGGTGATTGCCATGGCAAATGAATTTTTCCGACTTGATGCAATCCCGAATCTTGATATCATTATAGACGATGCGTTTGAGTTTGTACTGAAAACAAAAGACCGTTACAACCTGATCATCGTTGATATTTTTCAGGATACCACCATGCCGAATTTCCTTTTCGAGTCCTTTTTCTCAAAAAGAGTTCATTTCCTGCTCAGGGAACAAGGGGTATTGTTGTTTAACACCATGCTTTTGAATAAAGAAGACAACCTGAGAAATGAGGCGTATGCTGCTGAACTAACGGAATTGGGATTTGAAACAACCATCGTTCCGAGATTGGAGGAACATAACGAGTTGATTATTGGGCGGAAAAAGACTTCTTAGACTTTTTAGACCTTTTAGACTTCTTAGACTTCCTAGACTTCTTAGGCTTCCTAGACTGCTTAGACTACGGGCGTATGGGTTGCGTGTATACACAATCCTTTAAATGCAGTCTGGAAGTCCAAGCATAATCCTTTCTAAATAGCGGCGGCTCTGAACTTCCTTGGGGAAACCCCTACCTGCCTTGTGAATACCCTCGAAAAATAGGCATAATCATCAAAACCCAAAGCAAAAGCGATTTCGTTCAGGTTGCTGTCCGAATAGATCAGCATCCTTTTGGCCTCCAGTAACACGCGTTCCGTAATGATAGCAGTCGTAGTTTTGCCGGCAACAGACTGGCTGATCCGGTTCAGGTGTTTGGCAGTAACATGCAGCATCGCCGCATAGGCATCGGCCGACTTTGATGTCCGGAAATGCTGCTCCACGTATTTTTCAAACTCACGGAATTTTAGATAATAAGTGTGTTGCATATTGGCATCGGGGGTATTATTATCTGCGGAAGCGCGCTCAAAATTTATATATACCTGGCTGACAATACTTGCTATAAACGCATCACGCTTGGGCTTTTCAGCCTGATATTCTTCGAGTATCGCGGCAAATCTGTTCTCGGCTTCACTAATTTGATCTTCAGGTAACCATACGGCACACTGGTTTCGCAGCGGAGAGAAAAACGCGAACTCAGACATACCTGTCATAAAATGCAGTTCATAAAATTCCCTGGTGTGAAAGAAAATATAACCATCGGCATCATCGGACAGTTTCCAGCTGTGGGTTTGTCCCGGTGCCAGCACGAACAAACTGCCGCGCTGCACGTCAAAACTCTTGAAGTCGATGTAGTGCACCCCCGTTCCCTTCGTAAATAATATGGCCGCATAAAAGTCGTGTTTATGCGGTTTTTCGATATGCTTATGACTGGTCACCAGGTGATCTGCCATCGTATTGGCATAAAACGGGGGCTGTCCAGGTGTATTGAATTTTTCAATCTTAAGTACCGATATCGCTTTCATATGTCCTAAAAGTACAAATTTGCACGTAATTTATTCAATAAAATCCATATAATACTACAGACCTTTGTATTATTAATCCAAAAATATTATGTGCACCAAAGGAACAAAATTATACAGTATCGCTACAGGCACCTGCCCAAAATGCCAATCGGGAAAGATGTATTTGGACAGAAATCCTTACAACCTCAGCAAAACATTGAAAATGCACGAGCATTGCAGCCATTGTGGTTTTCAGTTTATGGTGGAACCGAATTTCTTTTTCGGGGCAATGTATGTCAGCTACGGTCTCGCGGTAATGGCAGGATTACTTACCTTTTTTATCAGCCATTATGGGTTTGATGCCGACGTGAATATGTCCTTTATTTCCATACTCGGCGTACTGTTGCTGCTCACGCCGGTAATTGCAAGGTTATCCCGGAACATTTACATTAACGTGTTTGTGAATTTCAGCGACGCACACGCCCGATAAATTCCCTAGATTTTGTGTGACATCGTTATCTCAAGCTGCTAAAATGCACTAAAAGCTCCTGCTATGTCACGAAGCGACCGATAAATACGAAAAATTGCGTATTGCCATGATTCAGGAAACGCCATTATTTTGCCGTAAACCTTAATCATAAAAATTATGAAAACAATTCAAAAAGTAAGCGGATTATTACTGATGGCCTTATCACTAACCTGTTGTTCGGGAGATAATGACGGCGGCAGCTCAGGAGAGCCATTAGTAGGAAAATGGAAGACCATCTCTGAAACAGAAAACGGTGTTCC
>CALRKC020000201.1:0-5283 GCA_943367895.1 Erythrobacter sanguineus
TGCCTTGAAACCACACACCAGGTCTTTTGAGGAAAGGGTAATTCCGGCTGCCTGTCTGCACAAAAATCCAGATAGTAGCTGCAAATCGGAAATTGATGTTCAAAAAGATGTAGTGTAGGGGAGGCCTTCAGCAAATGATCCGGGGTATCAGTAGTGACATTTATGTCATCATGATGTTCCATGTCAAAAATGACGGAAAGCGCGTATTCGAATACAGCAAGCTCAATCATGAAATCAGGCCAGGATTCTTTCTCTATACTTTCGGCATCAGGCCTTGTGAATGATAGGAAGTCCGGGAATTTTTCTCCTAAGTTATTCAGCGTATAACTTTCTGAGGGATTGCTGTCGAGGTACTGGTCTGCAAAGGCCTGAAACAAATCCTCGCCCAAAGCAAAGGCCAATGCCTTAAACTGGCTTTGCATACAGGAACGGAGCCTCGCAATGTAACTATGTCTGTAAATGCCCAAATGCTGTGCAGCGGTGAGTCTTTGCGAATCACAAATCACGTCTTCTGCTGTTTGCCCTGAAGGCGATACTGGAACTGAATTCACCAGCATCGACTGCATCCAAAATTGTATTTCACTGATTCCGGACATGTTTAAAGCTTGATTTCATTGACCAGAAAATCAACGGGATTCGATATCACGAAATCTGTTGATCTTACAGCAGTCGTATTGGTATATTGAACATCGAAACCGTCCATGAATTGTTTCGATTTCATGAGTTCTGCATAATAGGTATCAAAGTCAGGGATATTGCCATCCCATTCAAGCAAAGTAGCCGTCCCGCCTGTAAGCTGCCAGGCCAGCGCGAACAGTTCCCATACTTTATCGGTTACATTCCTGTCGTGTGTATCGATGATGTAATCGCCGCAATGCTGGTGCCCGGCAATATGCATCTGCACAATATGGTCATGTGGCAATTGTTTGATATAATGAACCGGGTCAAAGTCGTTGTTGAATGACGAGACATATACATTGTTTACATCCAGCAGCAGGCCACAACCCGTTTCTTCAGCCATATACCGAAGGAAGTCATATTCGGCGATGGTAGATTGTTTAAATGTGAGATAGGTGCTGGGGTTTTCCAATATCAGTGGGCGTTCCAGAAAATCCTGCACCTCGTTAACTCTGCGGATGATGTGTCGGAGCGATTCCTCATTGAGCACCACAGGCAGTAAATCATGAGTATTAAGCAGGTTGATCCCTGTCCAGCATAGATGATCGCTCATCCACATTGGATTTACTTCCGATGCCAGTGCTTTTAACTTTGTCAGATATTCGAAATTCAGCGGATCGGTACTGCCAATGGAAAGCGATACCCCATGCATCACCAAAGGGTATCGTTCCATTAATTGTCTTAAAATGTGGCGCGGTCGTCCACCGGAATCCATGAAGTTTTCTGAGATGATCTCAAACCAGTCTACTTCCGGCTGGTGTTTGAGGATGTAATCGAAATGGACACTTCTCAGGCCCAGACCAAGTCCCGGATTGGGCATCGCTTTCACCCTGTCACGATAAACTGCCGCTGATTGTAAGCCATGATTCATTTTGATTCTTTCTTGCCTTCACATAGTTTTTTAGCATTGTCCGCCGGATTGTTGAACCCGAACGAACAGCTTTTATTACCACTGTTACCACAGGAGTCATACGAACCCAATACAGATGACAGCCATGCCTGTGGTGGTCCGCATTCGAATGGTGCCGGACCAAAAGTCCTGTTGGAGGCCAGCATCCGTCTCTCGAATATCTGCCGCGCGAGTTTCCAGGTACTCTTGCCCTGATTATCGCCAAGCGTGCTGAAGCGCTCTGCCTGTATTGGTACGGCACAGCTGCCCTGCCATGCACAATTATTGTTTCCGGGATTCATCTGCTGCTCTGCGTCGCCATACAAGCCACAGCCGCCCTGGTTACGGCAGTTGTTCAATGTCTGACAGTTGTGCTGTTGGGCCGTGGCGCAGTAGCCGGTTCCGGCACAATTGTTAGCGCCGGTGCGGTCGTGGCCTTTGCAGGCATTGAGTCCCATACAGACGTGAAGTTCCACGGGTGTCTTCGTGCTGGCTGGTGCTCCGGGAGCTGCTGGTGCCGGTGCTTTTCCACCGCACATTGATAGTTCTGAGTTATATTCTGTTGTAGCCATAAGTCTTTAGATAAATATTTTTGTAGTGATTATTGGTTTATTTTAAGTCTACATCCGGGAGGTCATCTATACGGACCCCAAGGTAGGAGATTGCCGGATATACCGCTACCGCTGTTGCGTACAAGGCCTGCAGTTGTGCTTTCGGCCGCGCCACGGGACTGAAATTGTAATTCTCAAAGGTAGGCGAAGCGTAATATACTTTTCCTTCGTGCTCATACGTCAGTTTCATGATGTCTCCGCAAAGGGAATTCAGGATAAAGATCATCGACTTATGAATTCCGAACATGAAAGTCTCATACTGGGTGCTTCCGGATTTGCGATAGCATTCCTCAATCATTACAAAAATATAAGTGTAGACGCCGTTGATCAGGTCTGATACAGGCGCAATATTGGCTGGGTAATCTGTTGTTGCAGGGTTGCTTCTGACGTTCATTACAAAAAGGTCTGCGAAATGAATGTCCTTGATTCCCAGTTTGTCATACTGCTTTTCCATGTTGTAATACAGCTGGTATATTTCAGCAAATTTTTCGAAGTGAGAAACCTCTTCGCCTTTTTTATGCTTGAATTTGTATTTCAGCAGGGCCGCAAAATCAAGGTTGTTGTCCTTATCCAGATACGGTGCGTCAGGAATGATCTGACCTTCGCCCTGTTCTACAATCAGGTTGATTGCTGCGATGGCCGAGTCCCGGTCTGCAATGCAAATCAGGTCACCGCCCTCATTTTCATTTGTGAATACCGGTTTGTGTTCCTTATCATAATATATGGTATCAATATTGTTCTGTGCATAGTATCCTTTTCCGGGAACCAATTGCGGTGCCCAGGTGTTGTAACGCAGGTCATTTTTCTTCAGGCAGTCGATCACCATATCATAAAACTCGCCGATGGTCGGATAGGGGATGTAATTCCTGGCCGACTTGAGCATTTTCTGCTTTGGCTTCATCGGTTTTTCGATGTTCAGGAATGTCTCAAGCTGTTCCATCGTCAGTTTGGCAGTGTTAATCTTCAGTGCCGGCTTGTGTCCGGGAAGGTCACAGGGCCAGGTTGCGGGACACCGTCCGTACAAGTCAGGGCTTCCGGCCAAGGCCTGTTTCAGGTTAGACGACAGTGCCATGTGCAGCATTTCCTCAATCGCCACACTCATAATCAGCGCACCGGCTTTGTTTGCAAATACCATAATATCGGCTGAAAGGTTCAGCGCAATTTCGCCGGCCTCTTCAAACGTATAACGCGGCTCCCTGTCAATTTTAAGCAATGCATTGGTGAGGGAATTGATCATCGCCTGCTGGTTCGGCGACCTGTTGATAGAGTAGTATGTGAAGAGGTAGGTCGGAATAGTGGAGATTTCAATCTCGATGGCCTGTTGTACTGCCTCCCCGAGATTCTCCGGTGTTACCTTTTCAGCCTGCTCGCCAAAAAATCTTTGATGTGTCATTTTAGTCTGGTTTTAATGATTCAACCAAACTTAGGCAATTGGATAGTCGTGTATATGCGTATAAATACCTGATTTTTGCGGGCGTATTTGGTGATAGACACGCTATGCTTCAGACTTCTTAAATCTCGTAGATATTTAAATTGCTATACCACTGTTTTTTTTCGGTTTCTGACGGCCCGGACCATATTCATTACGAAAACAATGAAAGATAGCAACCCGGCAACTATAAAAACGTTGAAATCAATAGTTGCAAATAATACGGATATTGAAACCAATATCAGATGACTCCATGATAAATACCGGTTTGCGTGGTATTTTAGTATGGCTATAATCCCATATCCAATAAGGTAAATCAGAAAGGTTATCAATGAAAAAAGTAAATTGTTTAAATCCCATGCCCAGTTTACTGTCCTGTTAATACCATAGACTCCGATAAGATTGCCATGATATTGAAAATGGATTGCGATGATCAAAACGGCAGCCGCAAGGATCATGAAGAACAGCTTTTTTTCAAGCGAATCGAATAATTGTTTCATATAAAACAAATACTAATAACACTGCAGTTCAAATTCAACCTTCTTGGTGTTCGGGTCATAAAAAGCATATACCATCCCGGAATCTCCCCACATGATATCCGCATTTTCCTCGGAATCAATCTGGAAAAGCAAGCGTAATGGCTTTCCTTCGCGGTCCTCATAATTAGATGCTCCCTGTACCCAATTAGGATAACCGCCCAATTGGGAAAGACTGTTGCCCGAATCAATACCCGTGAGGTTTTCAGCAAGGCTATTATACGCTTCCCAGGGTTCATTATCATTGATTTCGGCAAACAAATCCGATGCAGCGGGACAATGCAGGTCCAATCCTTCCCAGTCGGGCAGTGATTTCATACTTTGCAATGTTATTTGGCAAAACTTTGTCTTTTCCAGCTCAGCCGGTTTTGCCACCGTCTCAATATTGCCAGTGTTGAGTTGCTCATAAATCTTTACAAGCCACCCGTCATCTTCGGTATCCCATGCGTTGCTTTCAGGATCATAATAAAACTGCACCAACTTTATGTTTTCGGGCAGTTGCGTTCCGGTACCATTAAAAACCTGGAATACGAAACCAAGCGGATTGCCTGCTTTTGACTTAGGCCATTGTTCTCCGGCCTCGAAATAAGGCTGTCCTCCAAAATGTGACAGTAAGCGCGAATCTTCCGGCGAACGTGAAGCTTTTTCACAATTGATTTTCGTGGCCTCAATGATCAGGGGCGCTATCATCTCTTTTAGTTGTGCCGACTTTGCATCCGTGCTTTGTACCGAATTGTCGTGCTGCTCCTTACGGCCAAATAGTTTTTTAAACAGATTCATGATTTTCATTTAGTGCTAACGAATATAAAAAATTTAAATCCCATTTTGAACTGCCTTGTATCAGTTGTTAAAAATAAAAAGCATCCCGTATCAGGATGCTTTACTATTAAAACCGAACTGTATTGGTTACGGGATCCTGTTCAGGACGGCTACTACAACGTCGCCGTCGGGCTCGGTACTTGTAGTGGTCAAAGTCTTGTTATTGTCCGAAAATACCGTCGCGACGTCAAAATGAAAGGCCTCTACGTTGTTTGTATAGACGGTGACCTTGTAATTGTCTGTGCTTAACTTTTCCCACTTCAGGACCAGATTCGCCTCTGCCGGCGTTTCGTTGAGTACACACACGCCGTTTTCAAGATC
>CALRKC020000202.1:0-5252 GCA_943367895.1 Erythrobacter sanguineus
CAGGTTGTTATCACGGGCATTCCGATTCGTTCCTGATTCAGGCGGGAAGCGGTGCGGTTACTTTCGGGACACCAAATAGTCCGGGAGTTACTGCGGGTACGGCAAAGGATACATTGTTGGCGGTTTACAATGACCTTAACAATATTGTCGATTTGATTGCGGCCAATCCGAATGAGATTGCAGCGATTATTATAGAGCCTGTTGCCGGTAATATGGGTTGTATTCCGCCTGCTGAAGGTTTCCTGCAAGGCCTTCGTGATTTGTGTGATGCCAATGGTATCCTGTTGATCTTTGATGAAGTCATGACGGGTTTTCGTTTGGCAAAAGGCGGGGCTCAGGAATTGTATCATATCAAGGCTGATATCGTGGCTTTTGGAAAAGTTATCGGCGGCGGTTTGCCGGTGGGTGCGTTTGCGGCCCGGGCAGAGATTATGAACCATCTTGCCCCTTTAGGTCCGGTTTATCAGGCGGGGACTTTGTCGGGAAATCCGCTGGCGATGGCTGCGGGACTGGCGATGTTGCATAAACTCAATGAGGACAATGATATTTTTAAAAGGCTGGAAGAGAAGACGGCTTACCTTGAAAAAGGAATTCGTGAGGTATTGTCAGCCAATGGGATTGTTTATACCGTAAACCGGGTTGGCTCGATGATTTCTGTGCATTTTGCAGAGGATGCAGTGACCGATTTTAAGTCTGCCGGTAAAGGCGATAATGAAACCTTTAGGATGTTTTTTCACGGTCTTGTAAAAGAAGGCGTTTATATTGCGCCTTCTGCCTATGAAACCTGGTTTATCAGTGATGCGCTCACCTATGAAGATCTTGATTTTACGATAGCGGCTATTGATAAAGTTTCAAAAACCTTTTAGATAAAAAAACGTCCCCATTGGGACGTTTTTTTTGCATTTCAATCCGAATTAATTTGTAAGCTTCTTAAATAAAGCGTCATTACCTTTTATTTTTTCGTAAGTCATTGCGTCCAAAGAGGCTTCGAGTTTGCGTGCAATGATGTTTGAAACAGTTTGTTTTCTCTCAGCAGAATCACCTGCCTGATCCATCATTTTATACTTTGTAGTGAAAATCTCGGTAATAATAGCTTGTCTTTCAGCTGGAATTGACGTGAAGGCATTCAGGTCTGCCATGTTTTGCTTTGCTTTTTCAGCATTCGATAATTTTGGTGTAACTACCTCCGTTTTTGTAACTGTTTTTGTTGCAACGGCTGTTTTTTTAGCCTGGGCACTGGCACCGGCTGCAAAAAGAAGGCAACAAGCTATAATCAGATTTTTCATAGTTTTGATGGTTAAAAATTTTATTATGCCAAATCTAATTATTTTTTAGATACGATTGCAAATTATTTTTATGAGTTAATCCTGCTGCTTTTTCCTGTCCCTGCGTTCCTTAACGGCTTTTTTGACGTGTTGCTTCTTTTCGTCTTTCATCTTTTCCCATTTTTCCATTTGTTCCGGATTCAGGATTTTTTTGATGCGATCCTTCATGGCAATCTGCTCATCCAGCATTTTGCTGCGTTTTTGGAATCGTTCGTCGGCGGTTGGTTTTTTACCGGATTCCTTTGCCTTTTTCATCTCTGCCCTTGCGGCTTCCTTTTTGGCCTCTGTGTCGGCCAACAGTTTTGCCATTTCTTTCTGTTGAGAGGCGCTAAGGTCAAGTTTGAGGGTGAGTTCCTTTAGTTTCAGCTCACTTCGTTGTTCGGGTGTAAATTGTTCCCTTTTTACTTTTTCGTCTCTCGGGGCCTGTGGTTTTTCCTGGGCAAAAGACATCATTCCTGACATCAGTATTGCCATTGCGATCATTTTTTTCATTGTGTAAGAAATTTAAGTTACGGGCCGTATGACCTGCGTTGATTTCTTTGGTTTAATGCAGTATTATTTTTAGCAGCAGTTTAACATTTGTCTTTACGGTAAATGCTGGCCGGATCTTTTAAACCCGCTTTGTGTCTGCATTGCATTTGGAACGGTTTGTCTCCGGGGACGTGATTCGCGCGCCAGGGATCGCAGCTGGGTGCCGTGCACCGCGGAGAGCCCGGTCTCGTTATTGCGACGCAGGAAGCAATAACGAGAGGCGCTCTCAATATAAAAATGAAATCGGGAATTTTGCATCAATTTCAAAATAGAGAAAACCCATTAATCAAATTGCATACAAAATTCCCGACCTGTGGTGCAGTTTTTTAGCCTACCAGTTCCATCGTCTTAAAGTCGCCTTCAACGGCAACTTTAATCATCCCGTGTTTTGAGAGTGCTTTGGTTGCGGCGTCCCATTTTTTTCCGCTGAGTTCGGTTTTTACTTTGAGTGAGCCGAGATCCATTTTACCTTCGTTGGCTTTCAATAGGGCAACAATGAGCTTCTCGTCGTCGGAAAGTTCTATTTGCACCTGCTTCTTTTCAGGGCGCATTTGCGGGAAGAACAGCACTTCCTGTATGGACGCATTGTTGGTAAGGAACATGATTAAACGATCCATTCCGATACCCAGTCCTGAAGTAGGCGGCATGCCATATTCCAGTGCGCGTAGGAAATCATAATCTATAAACTGTGTGGCCTCGTCATCGCCTTTTTCTGCCAATTGCAGCTGGTGTTCGAAGCGTTCTTTCTGGTCGATCGGGTCATTCAGCTCGGAATAAGCATTGGCAATTTCCTTGCCGCAAACCATCAGTTCGAAACGCTCGGTCAATTCGGGATTGTCTCGGTGTTGTTTGCAAAGCGGACTCATTTCCTTTGGGTAATCGGTAATGAAAGTGGGCTGAATGTAATTGCCTTCGCATTTCGCGCCAAAGATTTCATCAATCAGCTTTCCTTTGCCCATGGTGGCGTCGACTTCAATGCCCATCGATTTTGCGGCTTCGAATAACTCGGCTTCACTTTTACCGGAAATGTCAAAACCGGTAAACTGTTTTATGGCATCGGTCATGGTCACGCGTGCATAAGGGGCTTTGAAATTGACTTTGTGTTCCCCAAAAGTAGCTTCTGTTGTACCATTGACCGCCATGGCACAATGCTCAAGCAGATTTTCGGTAAAAGTCATCATCCAGTTGTAGTCCTTGTAGGCCACGTAAATCTCCATGGCGGTAAATTCCGGATTATGTGTACGGTCCATACCTTCGTTACGGAAGTTTTTCGAGAACTCATAAACCCCTTCGAAGCCACCTACGATAAGTCTTTTCAGGTATAATTCATTTGCAATCCTCATGTATAAAGGCACGTCGAGCGCATTATGATGCGTAACGAAAGGCCTTGCGGCCGCACCCCCGGGAATTGGCTGGAGGACCGGTGTTTCTACTTCGAGGTATCCCTTGCCGTTGAAGAAATCGCGCATGGCATTGAATAGCTTCGTCCGCTTAATAAATGTTTCCTTTACATGGTCGTTTACGGTAAGGTCTACATAGCGGCGACGGTACCTTTGCTCAGCATCTGCGAACGCGTCGTGAACTACTCCGTCGGCATCAGTTTTTACTACAGGAAGTGGTTTTAGCGCTTTGGCCAGGACGGTTAGTTTGGTTACGTGTACAGAGATTTCGCCGACCTGTGTCCGGAACACCTTTCCTTCAATCCCGATAAAATCACCAATATCGAGCAATCTCAGGAATACAGTGGTATACATCGTGTTTTCCGCATCAGTGGAAATGTCGTCGCGGGACACATAAAGCTGTATCCGGCCTTCGGAATCCTTTAATTCAGCAAATGATGCCTTGCCCATCTTGCGTTTGCCCATAAGCCTTCCGGCCAGAATAACCTGTTTGCCTTCGTATTTTTCGAAGTCATTGAGGATTTGGGTTGAATAAGCCGTTGTGGTAAATTCATTTGCGGGGTAAGGCTCGATGCCCAGGCCACGCAATTCCTGGAGCGCTTCCCTTCGAAGTACTTCCTGTTCGGATAATGCCATGGTATTTTGTTTTTTAAAGCCGCAAAGATATACAAAAGTCAGGAAAGTTGGAAAAGCGAGAAAGTCAGGAAGATTGAAAGGAAGTTCATTATTATGTCAAGTTTTAAACGTGCATCGCGTTCAGTGTTCCTGACTTTCCAACTTCGTTAACTTTTTATGTATCTTTGGCAAAACTTAAAACAAAGAGACTGATTAATTCCTCAATTATTATGAAAATAGCAAAACTACTCCTCGCGATTGTATTTATGGCATCGTTAACAAGCTGTAATTTTACGGAAGAAATTTATATGAATGAAGACGGCACGGGAAAGTATTCGATGCAGATGGACGGATCAGCGCTGATGTCTATGGCGGGTAAAGAAATCGAAAACAATCCCGAAGCAGGCAAAGTGATTGACACGACTTTTAGCTTTGCTGAAATGTTTGCCTCGAAAAAAGACAGTATTGCGAAATTGCCGGCTGAGGAACAGGAGCGTTTGAAGCGGTTGGCTAAGTTTACCACAAGCATGAAAATGAATGCCGCGGAGCAGCAGATGCTGTTCACGATGGCCTCAGATTTTAAGCGTATCGATGAAGTTGAAGATGCCATGGGAGCGATGGGATCAATGACTGATATGGCAAAAGGAACAGATCAATCCAACCCATTGGCGCAGGCCGGAGCGATTGGCGATAATAATTCGAAGTTGAAGTTTACTTATGACGGGAAGAAATTTGTAAGGAAGGCGACCATGCTTAAGAAGGAAGCGGCGGTGACAGAGAATGACTCGTTGAATGAAGCTTACAATATGATTTTTGAATCCTCAACCTATACCGTGAAATACCGTTTTCCCAAAAAGATTAAAAAGGTAAGTAACGCCAAGGCGACTATAAGCAGCGACAAGAAAACCGTGACCATTGAGTATCCGTTCATGGATTATATGAAAGAGCCTGAAAAACTCAATTTCGAGGTTGAATTCGAGTAATGTTTGTATGAAAAATAAAGATGTCGGATTACACGAGCTTGGTTATATGGATTATAAACAGGCCTGGGATTACCAGGAAAAGTTATTCGACGGCATCGTTGATACGAAGATCAGAAACCGAAGGGAAGGCCTTGATTTGCAAACCCCTAATTATTTGCTGTTTACAGAGCATCCACATGTGTACACTTTGGGTAAAAGTGGTGATGCGGAGAATCTTTTGCTCAATGAATCCCAACTGGAAGCCAAAGGCGCAACATTTTATCGGATCAACCGCGGTGGGGATATCACTTACCATGGTCCCGGCCAGATTGTCGGATATCCAATACTTGATCTTGAGAATTTCTTTACTGATATCCATAAATACCTGAGGCTACTTGAAGAGGCAATTATTCTTACAT
>CALRKC020000203.1:0-5245 GCA_943367895.1 Erythrobacter sanguineus
TTTAAGGATTGAGAACACGCTGGCTTGTTAATAAAAAAACCTTCCATTGCTGAAAGGTTTTTTTATTAATTGGATGATTTGAGTTTAGAATCGTCGCACCTGCCATACGACTTTGCTCTCTGACTTGCTTACTGCAATCTGCGAGCCGTCTGACATATCGAGTGCAAAAGCAGTAGTGTTAGACTGTTGCGAAGAACTTAGGTATGGGTAAAAAGTGTCTGTGAACGGGATGACATTTTCCCTTTTCAGCGTATGAAGCATTTTCAATTCCTCAATTGATGGTAAAAACCAATCGGACATACCATTTACAGAAATGTATTTTGCCATGGCAGCAGCATTATTTGTATAATTACAGTCATTTTTAATGATCACTGAATTTTCTGCTCCGGTTCCAATTTCGTTAGAAAGCCCCGACAAAAATGTGGCGCTATTGCAGCCATTCCATTTAAAGTACCAGGTCTGGTTAACGTCATAATACAACTGACTGGGCGCTGCCTCGAGATACCTCCAGCCATTGCTCAATTGTCCTTTGTCGAAGAAAACATATCCCCCGGACCCACCAATGTAACCGGCCGTTTTAAAGGAGACCTGATTGCCGTAATAGTATTCCCCGTTGATCCTAACGAAACTCCTTAAGTAATAGGTCGTGTTGGGATATACAAATCTTTGAAAAGACGAATTCATGACTGAAACATTAAAAGGCCCTGAACCAAAAGTATCGTCCGCAATTAATTCATTGGAAGCAGTCGGGTTCTGGCTGGTGCTTAAACAAACGCCTCTTTGCTCATTTCCCGACAGCCCGGCGGGGACCGTCACCTCAAGGCTAAAACCCGAGCAAGAAATATTTTTAACAACGCCTGTGGTCAATGACGGGGTTGAAATAGACAATTCATTACCATATTTGACATCACCTGTCGAACTGTTTCTTACGTAAGCCCTTATGTAATATGTCGAGCTAAGTGTAACATTACTGATACCAGCTGAAAAATCCAAACCCTCATTTGCAGATCCGGCATAAACCGTTTGGTTTGTGACTGTCGGATTTGGACTCGTATTATAACAAATCCCTATTTCATAATTGGAGGAACCTGAAAAATTTGCGGAAAGGACTGCACCACTCGAGATAAATAAATTATTATTATCCCAAATAGGTGCCTTGGTTGTCAGGGTTACCTCTTCTATACTCATTCCGTCGCCTCCATCTGAGCTACAGGCTGCAAGCACTGACAATGCTAAAAACAATGTCAAAAGTTTAAAATTCCTCATAGATGATTTCATTAACAAATTGATCAAAAAACAGTGTTAGTTGTTGTAATTAAGGACTGCTAATATATATAAAAATAGAAAACCGCCTATAGTCCAGACGGTTTTAAACAAAATTATTTCAAAAAAAAATTTTTAAAAATCCCGATTTATGTCAAATGCTTCGAGGTAATCTGCAACACGTTTCACAAAGCTTCCGCCGAGTGCGCCGTCAACAACCCTGTGGTCATACGAATGTGACAGGAACATTTTCTGGCGGATACCAATGAAGTCTCCTTCCGGTGTTTCGATTACAGCAGGCACTTTACGGATAGCACCCAGTGCTAAGATTCCCACCTGCGGCTGGTTGATGATCGGGGTGCCGAACACACTGCCGAAAGTCCCAACATTGGTAACGGTATAGGTTCCGCCCTGTGTATCGTCCGGTTTTAGTTTTCCTGCTTTGGCACGGTTCCCCAAATCATTTACGGCTTTGGCCATCCCGACAAGGTTTAACTGATCAGCATTCTTGATTACAGGAACGATAAGATTCCCGTTTGGCAATGCTGCTGCCATACCCAGGTTGATGTTTTTCTTTTTGATGATATAATCGCCATCTACCGATATGTTCATGCCCGGGAAGTCTTTGAGCGCTTTGGCAACGGCTTCCATGAAAATCGGGGTGAAAGTCAGTTTTTCGCCTTCCCTTTTTTCGAATGCGGTTTTTACCTTATCACGCCATTTTACGATATTGGTCACATCGACTTCGATGAATGACTGCACATGGGCGGAAGTCTGCACCGATGCAACCATATAGCCTGAAATCAGTTTGCGCATACGGTCCATCTCGACAATTTCATCGCCGCCGTTTACGGATACAGGAGCTGCTTTTTGCACTTCTGCAACCGGAGCTGCTTTCGGTGCTTCGGCTTTTGGCTCCTGGCTTGTGCCTGTTGGCTGTTTCCTGTTTGCTACATATTTCAGTATGTCGTCTTTGGTAACGCGCCCGTCTTTTCCTGAACCTGAAATCGATTCGAGTTCTGCAACAGAAACGCCTTCTTCTTTGGCAATATTTTTCACCAAAGGCGAGAAAAATTTATCTGAACCTGAAAAATCCTGTGGTGTTGCAGTAATGGCTTTAGCCGCTTCAACGGTTTTTTTTACCGTTTCTATGTCACCATTTTTCTCCATAGTCGCTTCAGAAGGGGCATCAACAGCGGCACCACCTGAAACTTCAATAATGGCAATAGTCTGCCCTACCTGCACCAAATCATCTTTCTGGAATAGTTTTTCGAGGAGGACGCCACTGACTTCAGAAGGGACTTCAGAATCCACTTTGTCGGTTGCGATTTCCAGTACCGCTTCATCAGCTTCAATGGTATCGCCCACTTCCTTTAACCAATTTGTGATCGTCGCTTCGGCAACGCTTTCTCCCATTTTTGGAAGTTTCAGTTCAAATCTTGCCATATTATTAACCTGAAAGGTGATTTTAGTTTTCTGCCTGCAAAATTAATGTTTTTTTTGAGTTTGCGCCACGAATTATCTAAATTTCAACAGCCTATGCACTGGGCTGTTTTTTCAATAAAATCACTGCGCCGCGATCTGTACTGCTGTCGCTACCGATAAGAAAATCAGCATTTTGAGGAATTATCCTGAAAGTTATTTTTGCAGACTTCGTGTTTTCAAGCGATGCAATGATATCTTTAAATGCCATAAAATTATTGTCTAATATAAACTGGACGTATTTATTTTTCGAAAACGTTTGCGGTGAAACAGGCATGCTGCCCATTCCAATCCGGGTTCCGAACTGCATTTCCAGTTTTTTCCTCAGGGATTCATTTTCAGAGATGAGTATATATTGGTCCGGGGTAATTTTCGGTTTTGGCTTTCCCTGGAAAAGCTTGACTACAGAAAAATAAAATGCCCCGAACCTGACCATTACATCAAAGAAATAAGATCGCTTGAAGTGCTTATTGTAGAAAAAGTTCAGGAATTCCCGAAACTGCTTCATATATACGGCATTTTTAACTGTACTTTCTCCCTTATAATGTATCACAGTAGTTTCATGAAAATAATAATTGTGTTTTTTCAACAACAACGCCCTGTAGGAAAGGTCAATATCATCGGCATACATAAAGCAATTCTCGTCAAAACCGCCCATCTCATTATACAAAGCCCTTTTCATTACCATAAAAGCACCCACAAGTATTTCGACTTTTCCCGTTTGATTCTCGGGCAATTGCTGTGCATAATACTTGCCAAATAAACCGGGAGCCAGTTTGTATAGACCAAATATTTTAGTAAAAGCCACAGATGGCGTTGGTATGCCGCGTTTGCTTTCGGGAAGAAAATTACCGGTGCCGTCGATGAGCCTGACCCCTACAATCCCCAGGTTTTCCTGCTTTTCTGCAAAAGACAGCACCTTCGTAAAAGTATCTTCGGCCACAACGGTATCAGGGTTTAATATGCAGATGTATTCGCCTTTGGCAACAGCCACGCCAATATTGTTCCCTTTTGGAAAGCCTGAATTCTCTTTGTTCTCAATAAGGTGCACTTCGGGAAACCGCTGCTTCATCATTTTGCAGCTTTCGTCTGAAGAATTGTTGTCTACCACAATTATTTCTGCATCAATATGCTGAATGGCTTTTTGTACGCTCAGTACGCAAAGCTCGAGAAAATGACGGACGTTATAATTGAGGATGATTACCGATAACTGCATTTTTCAAAGATAGTTACAAAGTGGCAGAGTTACAAAGTGGCAGCGTTTCAGAGTTACAAAGTTTCAGAGTAACAGGGTTGTGGTTGACCAGCCACACGAAGCCTGAAAATTCGCAAAAAAACTTTGCTACTCCAGGACTCTGCTACTTTGCAGCTTTTTTACTCAAATCAAAGTTGAATATGGTATTGACGATGATGCCGTTATTATACTGGAAGACATTTCGGCCCTCGACTTCACGGCCAAGCTGGACAATCTGGTTCAGGTAACCGGCTTCCAGGCTGATGGTGTTGTTGAATTTGTATCCCAATACCAGGCCAAGACGGTTTTGATCAAAAACATTTTCATTGACATTTTTGCCAAAACCTACAAATATCTCGTTATATAAGGTCATGTAAGGCGTTTTGGCAACAACGGCAGTTCCTTTTAACGGAAGCTGCATGCGGAACATGTACCTGAAACGATTCAGGAACGGAAATGCATCTTCCGTATCGGCATCAGCAGCGTAATACCTGCCTACCCAACGTTGCTCGAGCATGAAGCGGTGGGATAAGTTCAGTACAGACACTCTATCGGTGATGGTTGCGGCTTCAAAAATACGGTGTTCCGTAAAGTCCTTCCCAAAACCATTGAGCGGGATATCGCCGTAGGGAAAAGTTTCAGCCCAGCCATATCCGGCGCGAAGCTGTACCCTTGGATGCACCTGATAGTTGATGCCAAGGCGCAACAGCCCCTGCTGCCAATCGGTGATAAAATTATCGCGGCGCCACTGGTATTCGGTATGGACGCCCCATTTTTCATTGAGCTTAAAAGTTCCGGTAAAAGTGTACCAGCCAATGTTGTTGCGGTCGCTGATTCGGGTGTTTTGCGCGAAATTGATCGCGAATGACAGTAAAAAGAACGAGATGAAAAGGTGTTTTTTGTGCATGATACGGTAATTTTCCGGCGATGCGAAGGTATTGAAAAGTAGCAGAGTGGCAAAGTCCGGATTTCGCAATTCAATATTCGTTAATCTTCAGTTCAAAATTATGACTGTTGCATTTTGATTAACTAATATTGAATTTAGAAGCAGGCGCCCTAGCCCCGATAGAGCCGGTATCCTTTGTGAGGCACGAGCAAAGATAAAGGCGAAAGCGGGAAACAGCTCCTTAAAAAATAACTTTGTAACTTAGGTATTCAGGCACTTTGAAACTAAAAACCTACTTTTGGCAAAAATTTACCTGTGAATTACCTATCTGTAGAAAATATATCGAAGTCGTTTGGCGAGCGCGTGCTGTTTGAGGCCAT
>CALRKC020000204.1:0-5230 GCA_943367895.1 Erythrobacter sanguineus
GTGATTTCTCATTAATCGGTTTTATTTACACGATTATTTTTACAATCATTATATTTTTTTCAGGCTTGCTTATTTTTAATAAGGCTGAAAAAAGCTTTATTGATACTGTTTAATCTGTTTATTAATTAGAAACTGGATTATTTAAAAGATGATTGATAAATCAGCTAAAATATTTATTACAGGACATGTCGGAATGCTGGGCTCCCGAACCACACAGCTTTTTAAAGATGCAGGATACAATTCAATAATCACTGCAACACATCATGAGCTTGATTTGAAAAACCAAAGTTTGGTTAATGCTTTTTTCTCGGAAAATAAACCCAAATATGTAATTCATATTGCAGCAAAAGTTGGAGGCATTAACGCGAATATAAATAATCCAGCTACTTTTTTATATAATAACCTGATGATGCAGGCCAATATCATTGATGCTTCTTACAGAAACGGAATAGAGAAGTTTATATTTATAGCAAGCTCCTGCATTTATCCAAAGCATTCACCACAGCCCATGCGGGAAGAATATCTTCTTGATGGAAAGCCTGAGCCTACTAACGAAGGTTATGCAATTGCTAAAATTACCGGAGTGAAATTGCTCGAAACTTATAAAAAGCAATATGGGTTTAATGGCTTAAGCCTTATTCCGAGTAACCTTTATGGGCCGAATGACAGCTTTGACCTTGAACATGCACATGTATTATCATCTTTGGTTAAGAGGTTTTCTGATGCAAAAAAGCAAAACCATAAATCAGTAACTTTGTGGGGATCAGGAATCGCGAAAAGGGAGTTTTTACATACCGATGATTTTTCCCAAGCTATCCTGTTTTTTTTCGAAAAAAATATAACCTACGATTACATTAATATTGGCCCGGGTACAGACATCACAATAAAAGATCTGGCTGCCATGATTGCAGAGAAAACCGGATATACCGGCGAAATTAATTGGGATCACTCAAAGCCCGACGGCATGTTGAGGAAATGTATGGAAGTTTCAAAAATGAAGAATGAAGGTTTTATTCCTCAAAAAACACTCGAAAATGGAATCGAAGAAGTTATAATGAATTATAAAAAATTACAGGAATGAAGGTTCCATTAATGCGCAACGCTTTTATTAACGAAGCGGAAACCAAGAAGGCACTTGCAGAATTTATCCTGAGCGCAGGCAGGTTGAGCATGGATGTTGAATGTGCAAATTTTGAAAAAAAGTTTGCCGATTATCAGCAATGCAGTAATGCAGTTCTTTTTAACAGTGGAGGCAGTGCAAATCTGGCATTATTACAGGCATTAAAAAACCTTGGTAAGTTACAGAATGGTGATAAGATTGCTTTTTCAGCGCTGACATGGTCAACAAATACAATGCCCATAATTCAAATGGGAATGGTTCCAATTGCGCTGGATTGTGATCCAAAGACATTAAATACGATGTCAGATCAGCTTTTGGAAAGGCTTGAAACTGAAAATATCAAAGCTTTTTTTGCGACAAATATTCTTGGGTTTACCGGTGATATGGACATTATTAAAAATATATGTTTCGAAAAAAATATACTTCTGATTGAGGATAATTGTGAATCATTAGGAACTGTAACTAAAGCGACTAAAGCGGGTAATTTTGGTATTGGAAGTACTTTCTCTTTTTTTGTTGCCCACCATATGTCAACCATTGAAGGAGGCATGGTATGTACGTCTGACGAGGAACTTTCAGAAATGCTCAGGATTGTCAGGGCCAACGGATGGGATAGAAATCTTTCTACAGACCAGCAACAAAAATGGAGAGAAAAATTCAATATTGAATCCGAATTTCAAGCCAAATATACATTCTATGACCTTGGATTCAATTTTCGGCCTACTGAGATCACCGGCTTTCTGGGACAGTATCAAATGGAATTCCTGGAAGAGAATATAAATCGACGTGAGCTGAACTATCTGCGAATCGAAAAATCCGTGAAAAATAATCCGGATTTTATATTGTTGGAACATGGTCATATTGAAAGGTTGTCAACTTTTGCATTTCCGTTTGTCTGCAGGACTGCCGAATTAAGGAACGTCTACCTGAAAAAATTTACAGATGCCGGAGTAGAAATAAGACCCATGATTGCAGGAAATATGCAGGAACAGCCATTTTATAAGAAATATGCTGAACATCTTTTCTCTTTACCAGGCGCAGACATAATGCATTCCAATGGTTTTTATAGTGGAAATTATCCTGAACTTACAGAAGAAGATTTGCAGCTGATAGAGAAACTGTTGTCAGTCAAATAACTAGATAATTGATTCCGTAACGGATTAGGTTTAAGAAATGAAGAAAGCATTAATTACAGGAATAACGGGTCAGGACGGAGCGTATCTGGCTGAATTTTTATTGGAGAAAGGGTATGAAGTCCACGGCATCAAAAGGAGGGCGTCCTCGTTTAATACTCAGCGGATTGATCATCTTTTTCAGGAGCTTCATGAAGAAAATGTAAAATTTATCCTTCATTATGGTGACTTGTCAGACGCCACAAATTTAATTAGGATCATTCAGCATGTCCAGCCTGATGAAATATATAATCTCGGCGCAATGTCCCATGTTAAAGTAAGTTTTGATACGCCGGAATATGTTGCAAATGTTGATGGAACCGGGGCCTTGAGGCTTTTGGAAGCGGTCAGGATTTTGGGTTTATCAAATAAAACCAAGATTTATCAGGCTTCAACATCTGAATTGTATGGAAAAGTTCAGGAAGTGCCGCAAACCGAGAAAACTCCTTTTTATCCGAGGTCTCCTTACGGCGTGGCAAAGTTGTATGCCTATTGGATTACGGTAAACTACAGGGAAGCTTACAATATGTTTGCCTGTAACGGAATATTATTTAATCACGAGTCGCCCTTACGGGGAGAAACTTTTGTAACCCGCAAAATTACGATGGCAACTGCAAAAATTGCATTAGGGAAACAGGACATATTGTATGTTGGTAATTTAAATGCGCAAAGAGATTGGGGCCATGCCAAAGATTATATTGAAGCCATGTGGCTTATGCTCCAACAAGAAGAGCCACAGGATTTTGTAATTGCCACAGGAATTACAACTATGGTTAGGGATTTTATAAGAATGTCCTTTGAACAATGCGGAATTGTACTGGAGTTTAAAGGGGAAGATGAAAACGAAGTGGGTATTGTCAAATCGTGCAGCAATCCTTTATACCAACTCGAATCAGGGAAAGTAGTTGTTAAAATTGATCCCGATTATTTCAGGCCGACAGAGGTAGATGTTTTAATTGGAAATGCGGCAAAAGCGAAAGATATTTTGGGTTGGTCCCCAAGATATAATCTCAATGAAATTATTACTGAAATGGTACTTTCAGATTTAAAACTATTTTCAAATAATTAATTCAGTAATTTTCAATGCACCCGAAAACAGAAACTATCCTCAAAGTTGATAATTTATCCAAGCAATACCGACTGGGTGAAGTTGGAACAGGTACTATAAGTCATGACCTGAACAGATGGTGGCATAAAATCAGAGGCAAAGACGATCCTTTCCTTAAAATAGGAGAAACAAATGACAGGAGCAGCAAAGGCACAAGTGATTATGTATGGGCTTTAAAAGATATAAACTTTGAAGTCAAAAAAGGAGAAGTCCTTGGGATAATTGGTAAGAATGGTGCCGGAAAATCCACACTTTTAAAAATATTGTCAAAGGTCACAGCACCTACCACAGGAAGCATTAGGTCAAAAGGCAGGATAGCTTCACTGTTGGAAGTAGGTACTGGTTTTCATCCCGAATTAACAGGCCGTGAAAACATATATTTGAATGGTGCTATTTTAGGCATGACAAAAAAGGAGATCAGTTTAAAGATAGATGAAATTGTAGAGTTCAGCGGTTGCCAGCGATATGTTGACACTCCGGTAAAGCGATACAGCAGCGGAATGACGGTTCGCCTGGCTTTCGCAGTCGCCGCTTTTCTGGAACCTGAAATTCTGATTATTGACGAAGTGCTGGCTGTAGGAGATGCGGAATTCCAAAAGAAGGCGCTCGGAAAAATGCAGGATATCTCCAAAGGAGAAGGGAGAACAGTATTGTTTGTGAGCCATAATATGGCGGCTGTAAAAAGCTTGTGTACAAGAGGAATAGTTCTTGAGCACGGGAGAATGAAGTTTGATGGTACAATCGATGACGCTTTGCAGCACTATAGTGCTACAGAAGTTGATGTAAATACCAATGTGGAATTTGATGAGAATACTAAAAGAAGCGGAAGTAAAAAAATACAATTTACGTCATTAAGTATCCAAAATCAACATCAGATAAAAACGCGTGAATATTCAATGGGGGATGATTTGAAGATAACCTTTGGAATAAGATTGAATATTGATGAAGTGAAATCAGAAATTGCAGTTCAAATCAAAACTGCCGATCAACTGCCCATTTATCAAATCCTGGCAAGGGATTCTGAATTTCAGCTAAACCATACTGATAGGAATGAAAGATATAGCCTTACAATAACTGACCTAAGGCTGTTTCCGGGAGTTTACACAATAAGTCTTACAAGTGGCAATACAACCGGTCATGAAGTTCATGATTATATTGAAAATGCCTTATCATTTCAAATTACCGATGGGGGAGCTTATACAGTAAGAAATCTTCCAAGATCGGCAGGATTGCTTTTCCTTAACCCCGAATGGATAAAATTATAAGGATGAAGGTCTGGAAGAAAATAAAAAGGGTTCTATCCGGCAGGCAACAGGCTAAAATGGGCCCGGCAAAAGCGCATTCATTTCAAAATGTTGAAATAATGCACAATACCGTTATCAGTGGACAGAATACTATAGGAGAATATACTTATATCGGCTTTAACTGCATCATTACATCTTCCACAATTGGAAGATATTGTTCGATTGCAAACAATGTAAGTATTGGTATAGGAGAGCATAAGTTAAACAGGGTGAGTACCTCGTCATTATTTTATGCAAAGCCTTTTGAGACGCTTACCGAAGGCAATTGTATAATAGGAAATGATGTGTGGTTAGGTTCTAATGTTGTAATAAGGAGAGGCGTCACGATCGGAGACGGTGCTGTCGTTGGCGCAAATTCGTTTGTTAACAAAGATGTGATGCCCTTCGAAATAGTAGGGGGAAACCCAGCCCGATCAATAAAAATGCGCTTCTCTGATGAAAAGATTCGTAAATTAAAAGATTCAGGTTGGTGGGCAAAAGATTTCAACGAAGCTAAAAAAGCGATAAATGAACTGGAAAAAACGGG
>CALRKC020000205.1:0-5227 GCA_943367895.1 Erythrobacter sanguineus
AAACCACCAAACAAAAAGAGCCGGAAATAAATCCCGGCTCCTTAAAACTCTAACTAACCAAACCAATATGAGTGCATTATTATGGTACAAATATCATACTTTTTTCAGAATCAATATGTTAAGAGTCTGTTATTTATTTGTTAGTGATAATATAAAAATCGTGAAAAACGAAAGATTGAAAGATTGATTGAAAGATCGAAAGATCGAAAGATTGACGCTGTGTTATGTGCCTGAGCGGGCGCGATGCTAATTTTTAAATTTTTTAATCTCTAAATTTTTTAATCCTGCAAAGCAAACACCCGCTTCAACAAATCACTTGTCCTCGCATTCAGGTTATTCCTGATATCCTTTTCCTCGACCGCAATCATCTTGAAAACGCCCTTCATGGCTTCTTTTGTCACGTAATCCTTCAGATGGGGATTCACTTTAGTTACTAACGGCACTGCATTGTACTTGGTGATTATTGACGCCCAAACCTTGTCTGCACCCACCTTCGAAAGCGAGTTTTGTACTACAGGGCTGAATTTCCCATACAAAGCGTTGCTTGTTGCGCCCTGAAGGTACGTCGTAGCCGCGCTGTCATTCCCCAAAAGGATGTTTTTTGCATCGTTGAAAGTGATGTTTTTTACTGCGTCTACAAATATTGGGGTGGCTTCCTTTACGGCGCTTTCCGCAGCACGGTTCAACACTTTGAGGCCTTCATCGGCGAGACTTGCCAGTCCGATATTGCGCAGTGTCTTATCCACCTTCTGCAGCTCGGCCGGAAGGAGGATCTTAACCGCTTCGTTTTTGAAAAAACCATCGGTAGCGGTGAGTTTGGTAACTTCTTTTGAAATCCCGTTATTCAATGCCTCACGCAGTCCTGCAGCGATATCGGCATTGCCCGGCGCACCGCCTAATTGTGGATACTGACTGGCTACCTGCTGCAATTCGGCACAGCCGGAAAGCGAAAAAATTACTAGTATTGCTGCGATTTTTTTCATCATGATATTATTTTTTATCCTGCATCGCGAATACTTTTTTCAGTAAATCCGAGGTACGGGAATCAAGGTTGTTGCGGATATTCTTTTCTTCAACGGTAATCATCTTGAAGACGCCGTCGAGGGCTTTGTTCGTCACATAGTCATTGATATCCGGATTGACCTTCGTAACCAACGGGATGGCATTATATTTTTTAATAATCGAAGCCCATATCACATCGGCACCCACTTTCCCGATGGATTGTTTTACCACCGGATTGAATTTGGCATACAAGGGCGTAGTGGTCTCGGCCTGCAGGTAGGCTGTCGCGGCATTATCATTGCCCATCAGTATATTTTTAGCGTCCCTGATGGTGATGTTCTTAATGGCGTCAACAAATATCGGGGTGGCTTCTTTTACCGCATCTTCGGCGGCACGGTTCAATGCCCTGATACCGTCGTCGGCGAGACTGGCCATACCCATCTTTCGCAGGGTCTTATCCACTTTCTGCAATTCTTCGGGCATCAGTATCTTTACCGCTTCATTTTTATAGAAACCATCCACTGCGGTGAGCTTTGTAACCTGCTCGGTAACGCCTTTATTCAGCGCCTCCTTCAGGCCTGCACCAATATCCAGGGAACCGTTTCCCTGTGTCACCTCATTGACTTTATCAGTGGCTTTCTTCACCAATCCTTTCAATTGGGCTGTACCGATCACGGGAAATGCCAGCATTACCAATAGTATCTTCTTCACATTATATTTTTTAGCGTAACAAATATAGCGTCGTTTCATACAACTGGACGGATTGGGCGGAAATTTTAAAAAAACATTAAGAAACCCAAATCAACGCCGGCAACGTTACATCGATGATACTGTTTTGAAAAACACCTGGTGCAGTCCCGTGGTGGTTACCATCCTTAGCAAACTTTATGACTATATTTGCTTAAAACTGAAAAGCGGAAATAAAACGTGATTAAAAGAATGATTTCCTATTTTGTTGTATTTGTTGCAGTTATTATTACTGCTTATTATTTCTGGCCGATGCAAAAACTGCCTGCCGGAACTCATATCGATTCCCTGGTTGTCCTCAAATCTGAACGCAGGCTCCTTGCTTACTCGAATGGCAAGCTGATGAAAACCTACACCATTTCCTTAGGTAAAAGCCCGATAGGGCACAAAGTTTTCGAAGGTGACATGAAAACACCGGAAGGATTATATACCATCAATGCCAAAAACCCAAACAGCGGCTACCATAAAAATTTAGGCGTGTCCTACCCCAATGATCTTGACCGTGCCATAGCTGCAAGGATAGGTAAGTCCCCCGGCGGCGATATCAAGATACACGGCATCCGCAACGGGCGTGGCTATATCGGGAAATTTCACCGCTGGGCCGACTGGACGCATGGCTGCATTGCTGTTACGGATGAGGAGATTGATGAATTGTACAATGTAGTCGGCATCGGGGCAACGATTCAGATAAAGCCTTGATGATTAGCAAATGAGCGAATGAATGTCGAAACGTAAAAACTCCGGGCTACGCCTTCTCTGATTTTCGCTGATTCTTAAAAACCAGGTAATACCATGAAAAACTACTTAATACTACTTCTTTTAACACTTCCGGGTTATTGCCAGAAAGCCACTATCACAGAAATACGGAATCAAGAAAATGTTTTCCCTAAAATCATCATGGAAAGTAACCCCGGTGTCGCCGGGATCATTAACGATACGCTTAGGAATACAATACTCGATAAACCTCCCGGAACTCCTGACGACAAAATACTTGATCTTCCGCAGGTAGGTGAAGGCCCTGCTTCAATAGATTATCTTGAATATCAAATCCTTAATAACGACCGGCTTTTATCGCTTGCAATTTCTTTTGAAGGCTGTGGTGCCTATTGTGAGGGGGTATCGCGATATTTTATTTTTGATCTTAAAGATGCAAGACAGTTTACTGTAAAAGATTTTTTTACTCAGGAAGGAATGAAACGACTCAGTGACAGTATTTCGTTGTTAAGAAAGAATCTCATCCTGAAGCAGTTAACTGACTTACGTAAAGAGGAAAAAACAGATGTTGCCGGAATGAAGGACGAATACGAAAATTATTATCCCGATGCCATCGAAATGTATACTAAATGTCTTGAACGCAAAGTATTACCGGAAGATATGCCAGATCATGATTTTGCTATCAGCCCCGGGAAATTCCATTTTTACAGCTGGAGGTGTTCAGCCCATTTCGAAAAAGCGCTTGATGAACTTGGGAATTATGAATACATTGCTGAAATGAAGGACTGGATTCAGTATTTGACGCCATTGGGAAGGAAGTTACTGAATTAGCGACTCGAAGCTTTAGCTGATTGGCGAAGCAATGTGACAATTAGCGAATTAGCAAATATAAGGCAGAACCGTAAAAGTTTCGGCTTATCCATTTGCTAATTGTAACATTTGCTGATTCGCTAATTTTTTAAATCCCCGCAACTGCCTTAATCTCCTCGATAATACGCAATGCAAGGTCATCGGCTTGTTTTTGCGATGGTGCTTCCGTATAAATCCTGATAATGGGCTCGGTATTCGATTTGCGAAGGTGTACCCATTCATTAGCAAAATCAATCTTTACGCCATCAATCGTAGCGATATCCTCGTTTTTATATCTGGCAGTCATCGCTTCCAGGATGGCATCCACATCAATTTGCGGCGTGAGCTCGATCTTGTTTTTGCTCATATAATACTCCGGATACGAGGCGCGCAGTTCCGAAACCTTCATTTTTTTGTTGGCCAGGTGTGTCAGGAATAAGGCGACCCCTACGAGGCTGTCGCGTCCATAATGCAATTCCGGATAAATGATTCCGCCATTGCCTTCGCCTCCAATTACGGCGTTATTTTTCTTCATCAGTTCCACAACATTTACCTCACCTACCGCACTGGCTTCGTAAGTACCATTGTGGTTGTTGGTCACATCGCGCAGCGCACGGGATGATGACATATTTGACACCGTATTGCCCGGTGTTTTGCTCAGTACATAATCTGCAACGGCAACCAGTGTATACTCCTCACCGAACATTTCACCGTCCTCACTGATGAAGGCCAGGCGGTCCACATCCGGGTCTACGACTACGCCAAGGTCGGCTTTTTCTTTTACGACCAGTTCGCAGATATCGGTTAAATGCTCTTTCAGAGGCTCCGGATTGTGCGGAAAATGACCGTTTGGCTCACAGTATAATTTGACTACCTCAACGCCCATCAGTTCCAGTATCCTGGGGATAATAATTCCGCCTGACGAATTGACGCCGTCCACAACCACCTTGAGTTTAGCAGCTTTTACGGCTTCAACATCCACCAGAGGGAGGTTCAGCACTTCATCAATATGGATGTCCATATAGGCGTCGTTCGAGGTGACTTCACCCAGGTTGTCCACATCAGCAAAATCAAAAGCCTCGGCTTCTGCAATCTCAAGTATTTTGGCACCGTCGGCACCGCTTAGGAATTCCCCTTTTGCGTTCAACAGTTTCAATGCGTTCCATTGTTTCGGATTGTGGGAAGCTGTCAAAATGATCCCGCCATCTGCCTGTTCCAACGGTACGGCGACTTCAACGGTTGGCGTCGTGGACAAGCCCAGGTCGATGACGTCAATCCCGAGGCCGACCAGTGTATTGACCACCAGATTATGGATCATTGGTCCCGAAATACGGGCATCGCGGCCAATAACCACAACCAGTTTGCCGTCCTTAACAGTGTTATTTTTCAGAAAAGTGCCATAGGCCGAAGCGAATTTCACGGCATCAAGTGGCGTCAGGTTATCGCCGGTTTGCCCGCCAATCGTTCCGCGGATACCTGAAATGGATTTTATAAGTGTCATGTTGAATTACGAGTTACGAATTATGAATTGCAAATATAAGCGTTGCTGGGTTATTGCGTAACTGAGTGGCTGAGTTTTTTGTGTAGCGCGTAATTGGACATGCTTTGTTCGGGTTTTGGTCGTGTTTGCTTCGGGTTTTGTTCGGGAAAATTTTCATTTCTTTGGGGATTTTGGGGTATTCCCAAAAGAAAACCCGAACAAAACCAGAAGCAAACCATAACAAAATAGATGGAAACACACGCTTTATTACTACAGATAATTCTTATAATTATGCTTTTGGAATGATCTTGGGGAGTGTTTGGAGGGATGGAATTCTTACAAATTATTGGATGGAAAGTTTTATATTTGGGAAAAAACGCAGAGTCGTCCAAAGATATTAATGGAATGGAATAACCTTCGCACAGCAACGGAAAG
>CALRKC020000206.1:0-5211 GCA_943367895.1 Erythrobacter sanguineus
ATACGATTCAGGTTAAAAACCTTGTGAGTGGTGAATTGCTTGCTGATAAGATAGAAAATACCACGGGGAACTCGGTCTGGGGAAATGACAACAGTACTATCTTTTATACAAGGCAGGATGAAGTGACTTTACGTTCGGACAAAGTATACCGCCACAAAGCGGGCGCAGATGCTAAAAAGGATATCCTGGTGTATGACGAAAAGGACGATACTTTCGGAGTGGAAGTCAGTAAATCGAAATCGCGAAAGTATATCATTATCGAGTCCGGAAGTACGCTGACTACGGAGTACCGTTTCCTGGCCGCCGATAATCCTGAGGGTGATTTTAAAGTGTTTCAGAAGAGGATCCGCGGACTTGAATATTCGGTTTCCCATTACGGGAATCATTTCTACATCAGGACAAATGCGGATAAGGCAGACAACTTCAAATTGATGCAAACCTCTGAAAACGCTACCGAAAAATCAAACTGGAAAGAGCTCATCCCGCATCGTAAAGATGTATTACTGGAAGACATTGAGATTTTCAAGGATTATTTGGTGGTGGAAGAACGCGCAAACGGACTGACAAAAATACAAATCCGCCCGTGGAATGGGGAAGGGGCATATTACCTGCCTTTCGAAAGCGAAACCTATACCGCCCATACCACTACGAATGTCGATTTTGACACCGAAGTGCTTCGGTACAGCTACCAGTCAATGGCCACACCTTCATCGGTGATTGATTTTAATATGAAAACCAAAACCAAGACCGTCCTGAAAGAACAACAGGTGCTTGGCGGGAAATTTGATAAAAAAAATTACACCGAAGAACGTCTTTGGGCGACTGCCGGCGACGGCACAAAGATTCCAATTTCTGTGGTCTACAGGAAAGGATTGAAAAAGAACGGCAGCAACCCGACCCTGTTATATGCCTATGGTTCTTACGGCGCGTCCATGGATGCTTACTTTTCGTCAACCAGGTTGTCGTTGCTGGATCGTGGATTTGTGTATGCCATCGCACACATAAGGGGCGGTGAAGAGCTCGGTCGTCATTGGTATGAAGACGGGAAACTGCTCAGGAAGAAAAACACATTTACCGATTTTATTGATTGTTCAAAGTTTCTTATCGCAGAAAAATATACTTCTTCGGCACATTTGTATGCTGAAGGCGGTTCTGCCGGAGGTTTACTGATGGGAGCCGTTATCAATATGGCGCCCGAATTGTATCATGGTATTATCGCGCAGGTGCCGTTTGTGGATGTGGTAACGACTATGCTTGATGATTCCATCCCGCTGACTACGGGCGAGTATGACGAATGGGGCAATCCAAACGAGAAGGAATATTACGATTATATGAAATCCTATTCACCGTACGACAACGTTACGGCAAAGGAATATCCCAATATGTATGTTTCCACCGGGCTGCACGATTCGCAGGTGCAGTATTGGGAGCCGGCAAAATGGGTAGCCAAGTTAAGGGCTTTAAAAACGGATAAAAATTTGTTATTCCTTGATACTAATATGGATGCGGGTCACGGAGGTGCTTCAGGAAGGTTTGAAGCCCTGAAAGAGCTGGCCAGGGAATTCAGTTTTTTGTTAGATTTAGAGGGAATAGAAAGATAGTTTAAAATATTTTATTAAATTTGCAATGTTTTGAAGTCTGCAAAAAGACACCGAAACTGCCTTGACTAATTTATTTTATGAAAGAAGATATAAAAGCTTACGATAATGTTTTAGGTTTAATAGGAAATACACCTCTTATAAAACTGAACAAAATCACTGAATCTTTACCGGGAAATTTTTACGCAAAAGTAGAGGCCTTCAACCCGGGACATTCGACGAAAGACAGGATTGCATTATATATTATCGAAGAAGCTGAAAAGCAGGGCATTCTTTCTCCCGGTGATACCATCATCGAAACAACCTCAGGAAATACGGGTTTCAGTCTGGCGATGGTCAGCATCATCAAAGGGTACAATTGCATACTTGCCGTAAGTTCCAAATCCTCAAAAGACAAAATTGATATGTTACGCAGCCTTGGGGCGAAAGTTTATGTTTGCCCGGCACATGTTTCTGCAGATGATGATCGCTCATATTACAGTGTTGCCAAACGTTTGCATGAAGAAACAAAAGGTTCTGTATACATCAATCAGTATTTTAACCAACTCAATATCGATGCGCATTATAAGTCAACCGGACCTGAAATCTGGGAGCAGACTAATGGAAAGATTACGCACCTTATTGCCTGCAGTGGAACCGGCGGAACTATTTCCGGTGCAGCAAAGTACCTTAAGGAAATGAATCCAAGCATTCGTGTTCTGGGTGTGGACGCTTTTGGTTCTGTGTTGAAGAAATACCATGAGACAAAAGAGTTTGATGCTGACGAGATTTATCCATACCGTATTGAAGGATTGGGAAAAAACCTGATACCAACGGCTACCGACTTTGATGTTATTGATCATTTTATGAAAGTAACCGATGAGGAAAGTGCCCATACAACCAGGGAAATCGCTAAAAAAGAAGGCTTGTTCGTAGGCTATACCTCAGGGGCGGTAATGCAGGCAATCAAACAGTATTCGGAAGAAGGTGAGTTTGATGAAAACAGCAATGTTATCGCTATTTTCCCTGATCACGGTTCCCGTTACATGAGCAAAGTGTTTAGTGATGAGTGGATGAATGAGCAGGGATTCTTTGACAGTGTCAATGCAGAAGAAGTTCAGAAGATTGAGTTTATTAAATAGACTGAAGACTATAATATTTTAGGCGACAATATTTTAAGATTATAAGATAGCGGCTCTGGTCAAAAATATGACCAGAGTTTTTTATTTATCACTTATCAATCCTACAGTCTTAAAGTCTTATAATCCATCAAGACCCTCAAAAAAAAAACAAAACCCCGGAATTGCTCCCGGGGTTCTTTGTTCTGTGTCAAACTACTAACTTTAACCGCATCAATACTTATTTTTTTTCGATACTTCCAGAACCTAAAACTTTCGTATCGTCACCAGGTGGATTCCCGGCGTATACGATATCGCCGGAGCCTGTAACCGCTGCTTCAATAGCCGCTGATGCATAAACCGAAGCATCACCTGATCCGAGAACTTTTACCTTAACGTTTTCGGACTTCAGATTTATTGCCTGTAAATCCCCTGATCCGATAACTTTGGCATCGAAATTGGTCGCTTTTCCTTCCAGTTTCATATCGCCTGAGCCGTCAACGTCAGCCCTGATGTTTTCAGTGTTCAGGCTTAAGGTGATGTCACCGGAACCAATAAGCGAGATTTCCAGATTTTGCGTTTCCAGTTTTTCGCTATTGGTAATGTCGCCTGATCCGTTCAGGACAATTTGGCTCATCATTTCATAATAAACCTTGATTTTGACTTCACCGCGAATTTTCTTTCCTTTTTCAACGGAAATTGACAATACGCCGTCTGGTTGCACCTCCGTCCTGATATTTTTTGCAGCGTCTTTATCGGCGTGTATCGTAACGCCTTCCTTTCCCTTGATTAAAACAACGTCAAATGACCCTGTTACATTGATACCGGTGAAATGCCCCGGAGTTCGGTTGTCCTGTGCATGAATAACCACGGAGAACATTAAAACAGCTAAAACCTGAATTACATTTTTCATTTTGATTGATTTTTTTTTTGATTAGTATGATGATTAAAACCCGTTATATTCTTGTCAGTTTCACGTCGCCGTAGTCTAAGGCGATGTTGAGTTTATTCTTGCCGGCACTCTTGTAGAAACCTTTATATGAAGCCGACGTATTACCTTCTTTTTTGCTCTGGAAGGTAAGTCCGCTTGACTTCAGCTCTGTATACCGCAGTGCAATGTCGAAATCAAAACTGTAATCACTGTCATATTTTACTTCCACAGTGGTGTAAGCGGCATTAATATCCAGGTTATTTGCCCTGGCATCAACGCCTATTGCAATTGAGCTGTAATCAGTATTAGATGCATAGTTACCATTTAGTTTGCCAACTTTGATAGAAAGATAATTGCCTTTAAGCGTAATGTTATTGGCGTCTCCGAGCGATAATTCACCATAATCGCCGTTGTAAATTACGTTTCCGGTATCCTGGGATGTGAAGTTGGAATAATCCCCTTTGTATACAAGATTTTCAACTCTTTTTATTGTCAGTCCTGAATATTGCGAGTCTACCGTAATTCCTTTAGCGTAGCCAATTGTTGACCGGTCACAGTATTTCAGCCTGATGGTGCTTTGATCAGCCTGTAGCTCACCGGCAGTAACGTTTCCATAATGGCATTCGATGTTAGCGATTCCTGATATCCGGTCCAGATTGATATTCCCGTACTGATTGTCCAGTCGAACGCCGCCTTTCCGTGGCATTTTAATGGTGTAATTGATTTGCATATTGATCTTGTTTTCAGAAGAAGATCCAAAAACAGTTTTTGCTGAAATCAACGCTTTCAATGCGTCAAACTCTATGTTGATGGCATCGAGCCTTCTGTTTACTTTTTCCTCGGATTTGCCTTCTACAGTAATTACCACATCAATTGCAATCTGGCTTTCATCCCAGGTGGTTACATAAATATTACCATATTTGTTTTTGATGTTAATTCCTGCATCGGCATTGACATTGTAAAGTTTACTGACTTTCTTTTCTTTCTTCACCGGGTAGGTCGTCGCCTTAGCCAGGGGAGCGCTGAGTAAGAGTAAGACTACCATAATTGATTTAAATGTGATGATTCTCATGATGATTTGCTTTTAAATTGTTTGATGTGATCAATCTGTGTTTCGACTTTTTCAAGGAAGGATATTCGCGTTTGCAGGTTGGTAATCATCGCATGAATGATTTGCCTGTTTTCTCCCTTTTCAGCCAGTTCCTTCATTAATTTATTGTAATCGTGGTCCAATTGCTCAAGCTGCCTGAAAGCGTCGTCAAGGATGGGTTTGGTTTCCGGGCTGCTTTCCTGTTTGAGTGACGCAAGTTCTTTACGGATGACGTTACTGAAATATTCCTGTGTTTCCCTGGTCTCCGGAGATAATTTGGCTACAGCTTTTTCAGGTGTGGCAGGATTGAAATTCATCCAAAGCCCCAAAAAGATTACTATCGAAGCTGCAATTGATAACACTGTCCTGTATGGGAATTTTCTTTTCTTCTTTTCCGTGCCGTTCAATTTCTCCAGAAATCGCTGGTGGTGGCCCATTGGTGGCTCTTCAATATCAAAATCGGATACTGAAAATCCATATTTATTTTTATTTTCC
>CALRKC020000207.1:0-5201 GCA_943367895.1 Erythrobacter sanguineus
AGATAAATGCTCCTGAAAACTTAATTACTTTTGCAAAAAAAATTCCCTTGCTGAATCCTTCCGATATATTCACCATTGCATCACAAAAGCAGTTTGAGAAAACCGCGCTGAAGATTTTCAGGCACCAGCATGAAAACAATGTGGTTTACCGGCAGTTTTGTGATTTGCTGAAGACAGAAGTGCAGCAGGTGAAATCACTGGCACAGATTCCGTTCCTGCCGATACAGTTTTTTAAGACGCATGACGTGGTTTCAAACACCAATCCCGTTCAGGAAACGTTCACCAGCAGCGGCACTACGGGGATGACCACAAGCAGGCACCTGATAACTGATTTAAGCCTTTATGAAACCAGTTACCGGAAAGCTTTTACGGCCTTTTACGGTAATATCGAGGACTATGTAATATTGGCTTTGCTTCCCTCCTATCTGGAGCGCGAGGGATCTTCACTGATTTATATGGTTGAGGATTTGATCCGGATGACAAACAATCCCGAGAGCGGTTTTTATCTCTTCAATCATGAGGAATTGATTCAAAAGCTTGCCAAACTTGAATTAGCGAACCAAAACACCATCCTCATTGGTGTTACTTATGGTTTGCTGGATTTACTGGAAAAACAATCCTTCCGACTGGACAATACCATTATCATGGAAACCGGCGGCATGAAAGGCAGGCGTAAGGAAATGATCCGTGAGGAACTGCATCAGGTTTTGTGCGAAGGCTTCGGCGTAAATGCAATACATTCTGAATACGGGATGACCGAATTGCTGTCGCAGGCCTACTCCTTAGGCAACGGAATCTTCGAATGCCCGCCGTGGATGCACGTCATGATCCGTGATACGGAAGACGCATTGGCTTATGTCGAAAATGGAAAAACGGGCGGCATCAACGTAATTGATCTTGCGAATATCAATTCGTGTTCGTTTATTGCGACACAGGATCTTGGAAAAAAATATCCCAACAGTTCTTTCGCGGTGCTGGGGCGTTTTGATCATTCAGACATTCGCGGATGCAATCTGATGGTGTTGTAAACCAGTCTATTTGAGGTACAGGCAGTGATTGTAATAATCAATAATCCCTTTCCCCTTCATCAACACATCTGCGCCGATGATGCCGTGTACGGGCTTGGCACCATGCTGTGTCAATGCCTCATTTACATGCGATAAATCAAAAATTACAAGGTCAAGGTCGTCACGTTTCCATCGCGCCAGTTGCAATTGGTTGGACATTGACAGCTGCGTTGCCATTCCAGTTGCGCCCGCCCCTGCAGCCTTTGTCTTTGATTTTTTGGCTTTCAGCAGGAACAGTTCAATCTCCTCAAACCCTACACAGCTGTTTGACGCGCCGGTATCAAGAATAAAATTTCCCGCTACCCCGTTGATTTTAGCCTTAATTAATAAATGCTGGGTTTTGGTAATCCTGAATTTAATTTTTCGGTATTTTTCCTTTTTCAGGATATCGTGCAAGTTTTTCATAGTATCGGATGAATCCCAAAAATAGCTAAAATTGCCACTGCTTTGGCAGCAAAAAACTAACTTTGCCGTTTTATTCAATTTATGCTGATAACCGACACCCACGCCCATATTTACAGTGAAGAATTTTCGGATGACCGCGATGCCATGATGCAACGCGCCTTCGACAATGGGGTAAAACGCATTTTCGTCCCCTCTATTGATTCTGCCTACACACAAAAGATGTATGACCTGGAAATGCAATATCCTGAAAATGTCTTTTTGATGATGGGCCTGCACCCGACATACGTAAAGGAAAATTACGAATCCGAGCTGCAGCATGTAGAAACCGAACTGGCGAAACGGAAATTCGCCGCCATTGGTGAAATCGGGATTGATTTGTACTGGGACCAATCGACTTTGGACATCCAGAAAATTGCCTTCCGCAGGCAGATCCAGCTGGCAAAACAATACAAGCTGCCCATCAATATTCATTGCCGCGAGGCTTTTGACGAAATTTTCGAAATCCTTGAAGAAGAGAAATCTCCGGAATTGTGGGGTATCTTTCATTGCTTTGCCGGAAATTACGAACAAGCATTGCAGGCCATTTCGCTGAATATGAAACTCGGGATTGGCGGTGTCGTAACCTTCAAGAACGGTAAAATCGACCAGTTCCTCAATCAGATAGACATCCGGCACCTTGTACTTGAGACTGACGCCCCTTACCTGGCGCCGGTGCCTTTCCGTGGCAAGCGCAATGAAAGCAGTTATATAACGAACGTTGTCAATAAACTGTCTGAAATTTACGGGCTTCCCGTTGAAGAAATCGCAAGGATCACTGCCGAAAACACTAAAGCCGTATTCGGGATTTAAGAAAAAACCTAAACTTGCAAATCCCAAATCCTAAATTCGAAATACAAAGCATTTTTTTGGAACCTGATATTTCGAATTTATAATTTTATAACCTAAATCTGAATAAGTTTTTGTTCTTTTGTTATGCTAATAAAACCCGAACATGCAGAAGTTTGACGCCATTCGCCCTTTTTATGATGCCGAGGTAAACGAGGCCATCCAGAAAGTCGCAAACCATCCGATGATGAAAGCGCTGATGAATTTTACTTTTCCGGATGTAGCGGACGAAGTCTGGAAAGAACAACTCAAACGCACGTATTCTATCCGAGATTTCCAGTGCAATTTTATCTATCAGTCCCTGCAGCAGGTACTGCAAAAAAGCTCTGACGGATTGACGACTTCGGGTTTTGAAAAACTGGAACCAAACACCTCATACCTCTTTATTTCAAACCACCGCGACATCATACTTGACACCTCGTTGATCAATGCATCGCTTTTCGATCACGGACTCGTCATGACGGCTTCGGCAATTGGAGATAACCTGGTAAAAAAATCATTCCTGCACGCACTTTCAAGGCTGAACAGGAATTTTCTAGTGCAGCGCGGTCTCCCGCCAAGGGAATTGCTGCAAAGTTCCAAACTGATGGCGGAATATATCGCCCAGTTGCTGCTTCGCGAAAACCGCTCGGTCTGGATTGCACAGCGTGAAGGCCGTACCAAAGATGGTAACGACGCCACACATCAGGGCGTTTTGAAAATGCTTGCGATGGGATCTGATGAAGCCAACCTCATGGATTATTTCAAGAAAGTAAGGCTGGTGCCGATTTCCATTTCGTACGAATATGACCCGACGGATGCCCTGAAAATGCCTCAGCTGATGGCAGAAGCGAACAATGAAATTTACATCAAGGAAAAAAATGAGGATTTCATGACACTACTAAGCGGTATCATGGGCCAGAAGAAACGCATCCACATTCATGTGGGCGAGATCCTCGACAACGAGATCGAAATCATTAAAAAGGAGTTTGACAATTCGAACAAACAGATACAGGCATTGGCACAGGCAATTGACGATTCCATTTTATCGACCTATAAATTATGGCCGACAAATTATATTGCCTATGACCTGCTGAACAATACCGACACTTACAAATCACATTACACCGAAAACGAGAAAATGCTCTTCGAGCGCCGCCTTGAAATGCGGATTGACGAGAACGATCCCATGCAGGTGCAGAGTTTCCTCGCTATGTATGCCAATCCGGTCGTGAACAAATCAAGATATCAAAATGTCGTCTAAGCCGGGAATCCTGTTAATTTACACCGGCGGCACCATCGGGATGATGAAGGATTTTGAGACCGGCGCGCTCAAGGCTTTCAATTTCAGCAAACTGCAGCAGAAAATCCCGGAACTGAAACAGCTTGACTGTAACATTGAAACGATTTCATTCGAACAGCCGATCGATTCCTCGAATATGAATCCTGAAAAATGGATTCAGATTGCCACAATTATTGAAGAACATTACGACCGCTTTGACGGATTTGTGGTCTTACACGGCTCGGATACGATGTCTTATTCGGCGTCAGCACTAAGCTTTATGCTCGAACATCTTGCCAAACCGGTCATATTCACGGGCTCGCAGCTACCCATTGGCGATTTGCGTACAGATGCCAAGGAAAACCTGATTACCGCCATACAGATTGCGTCCATGCAAAACAAAAACAAGCCGGTCATTAAGGAAGTCTGCCTCTATTTCGAATACAAATTGTACCGCGGCAACCGCACGACGAAAATCAATGCCGAACATTTTAATGCATTTACATCGCCCAATTATGCGCCTTTGGCCGAATCGGGTGTGCATCTTAAGTTCAATCCTGAATTGTTCCTGCCAAAAACCACTGCCAAAAAACTATTGGTACATAAAAACCTCAACAACCACGTGGCGATTGTCAAGATGTTTCCGGGTATCAGTGAAACCGTGCTTTCCGCAATCGTAAACATCCCCGGACTCCAGGGGATTGTCCTCGAAACCTATGGTGCGGGCAATGCCACTACAGCGGAGTGGTTCATCCAATTGCTGAAAAAAGCCATCAAAAATGGGCTGCATGTCGTTAATGTTACCCAATGCTCGGGCGGCAGTGTCAGCATGGGACATTATGAAACCAGTACCTCGATGAAGAAAATCGGGGTGATTTCAGGCAAGGATATCACTACCGAAGCCGCAATCACAAAATTGATGTACCTGTTGGGACAGCAAGTCGCGCCAACTGTGTTTAAAACAATTTTTGAGACGCCTTTGCGCGGGGAGATTGAGTGATCCTGTTTATTTTCAGGGCGTTGCCCGTTGCGGAAACCATCACCAGAATCAAACACCCCCGGGCAACGTGCCGGGCTGTTCGCTGTATCTTTTTTGCTGTCACGCAGGGAGCATTCACGAAAGCTCCGCGACTGCAAAAAAGGATGCCGCTTCCATCCCTAACGCAGCATCACGGGCAATCAAACTATCTCGTCAAAAAAACTACGTTAAATTTCGCAGACTGATTTTTTTTTAGGTTATTTGCAACCTCAAACTTAGAGAGGTGTCCGAGTGGTTGAAGGAGCAAGCCTGGAAAGTTTGTATGTGGGTAACTGCATCGTGGGTTCGAATCCCATCCTCTCTGCGATTTACAATTTAAATTACTTCAAATCCCCGTAAACATTATGGTTCACGGGGTTTTTTATTTCTCCATTATACCAAATCATTCAATTAATCGCAATGCCTTCGGGGTACAATTCGGGGTACCTAAATTTTTGATTTTTATGTACCCCGAATTGTTTGTGAACCCCAGTGAAATCAACCTGTTCAAAAAATGAACATCTTGTTTCGCTTTGATATCTAATGTAAATTATTAATATCAAAA
>CALRKC020000208.1:0-5189 GCA_943367895.1 Erythrobacter sanguineus
GAAACAATAAATTGGATGGACAATATCAGCACAGGAACGGATTTAGAAAAAGTAAAAAAGAATCAGCCTAACTTTGTGGAAATTGACTGGAATAAACCGCTGAAAATTGGAGACGAAATGTACTACGAAATAACTGAAATAAGCGGAAATAATGACATCTTAAACATGACCAATTATTTGGTTTTCATCGATGGTAAATATCAAGGCCGAGATTCAAAAAAGTAGTCCGATTTCAACGGCACATAACAGCGGTTTCGGCCTGCGGCCCCGTGTGTCCAGCCGAATCCCGATCCCGATTGCTATCGGGAGCCGCAACTGAGGTGAAGGTGGCGGACGGTAGCAGCAACAATAGAAAAATCTGCATTCAATGAACGATATAAAAAATACAGAATTACAGCAATGGCTTGAATTGGATCAAAACGCTATATCTCAGGTTGTGCATCATACTTGGAGTCCATATAATCCTGAAATAGGAATAATATTGAAAACTGAAATTGTTAAATATTTTGGTGCGGCTCTTTCAGATAAAGTTTTGCAGTTTGGACTTAAAACTTTCGGTTGGGGTGATTATATGTTATTTGCCATTGTCGAGGATTCAAAAGTTAGAATTCCAAAAAATTTCGCAAATTTATTCGTAAACAAAGGAGTTGTAAAAGAAAAGCTTGAAGGCGCTAAGTACATAGTTAAATTTAATTACGGAGGAAAAATGGTTGTGGAAATTGAAAATCAAATTTCTATAAATTAGGCGGGAACTACTAACAACGGTTTAGCTTCGCTCTGTTCGGCTTTCAGCCCCGGGCGCTTCGCCAGTCGCTACCGCTTTGGTCACGCACACGAGTGATAGCGAACGGAGCGCGGCTAATTGGCTTCTACTCTTGTAAAATGAAACATTTTTTTCCATAAATTCGTTTTAGCTTACGCTCCGTTCGGCCGGCGGCCTTGTCTGTCCAAGCCGAATCCCGATAGCTATCTGGCCAGTTCAAAAAGCCGCAACCGAGGTGAAGCCGGCCGACGTAAGCAGTAACATTTCCGCACCATGAAACACTTTCCTAAAATAACAACCATTTTGCTTTGCGTGGTTTTCTCCTATTGTAGCATTAAAAACAAATCAAACTCAAATGTGTTTCGTATCATAAAAATCGAAAATTTGAAACTTTATAAACTGATTACATTTGCCAATAATTCTGACACTCTTTTAGGAATTTCAAAAAGAAATGTTTCTGAAAAATGTATCTTAAAACATATTGCTGCTTTTGAGGCTGAAAAAATTGATAGAGTAGAAAAATTAATTGATAAAGGCGACACTATTTTTTTTCATTATGACATTCGCAAATTGAACGGAGGAAGGACTCATACCGGTAGCGGTGCACCAGGTCAATCAAATAAAACTTATATTTTTTCCTATAACTCCTACCCTATCCTTTTGAAAGATTGTGAATATTAATGCTGTTGCTAACAGCGGTTTGCTTCGCCCGGTTCGGCTTTCAGCCTCGACATCGACGATTCTGCGGCCACGGTTTTCTGCTATGCCACTGCCATGCATTTTAAGGACGACGCCGCCAACGGGAAGGCCCGGGAATTTGTCGGGAGCTATGATATTGTCCTGTCGCGGGAGCAAAACCGTTGGAAAATAAGCGCTTTGCGTATGCGCTCAGGTATGCGCATGGCAATCTCGACCTGTCCTAAGCCGGTGGGTTTAGTACGGCAGCGGGTGTTGCGGGCTTCGGCAGTCGGAAGCGTGCGGTTGATGCCTTCCCTCCTGCCGTTTCAAAAGCTGAACAGTTTTTGTTAACTTCGCCCGGCGGTTGCGGATTTCGAACGCCGGCAGCCCTGCATAAGGTCGGACGGCGGCCCGTGAGGATGTTACCGGATCCTTACTTTTAAAAACACTATCATGATAAACGTCATTGTAAGCTATCAGGTGAAGCCTGAATTTGTTGCAGAAAACCAGGCCAACATTGCCCTTTTTTTAAGCAGTTTTGAACAGCTGGACCGTACGCGGTTCCGCTACAGTGTTTACCTCGATACCGACGGCGTTACGTTTACGCATATTTCCCATTATCAGGATGCCGCGATACAGCAGGCGGTGCTGAACGATCCGGCCTTTCTGGCGTTTCAAAAAAAGCGCGATGAAAGTGGGCTGAACGATTCGCATACCGTCCGGATTTTAAACCCTATCGGCTCTACGAATGAAGTGCTGTAAAGCAACGACCCGCTAACCACGCCTCGCGGTGCGCTGTGCGGATTTCGGCGTCGGTGCTGCTTTCGTTGGAAAAGGATTGTGTTTTTCGGATAAGCGGTTGCAGTACGGTCACGATATTTCATTTCAATTTTGGAAACGCTCCTCCGGCTGCCCGTGGGTGGCAATCCTGTAACAACCCGTATTATAATACGACCTATTGCTGCAATCACAATCAAATCATCATGAAATCGACACTAGTACACCTGATCGCCTGCTGCCTCATCATCCCCCAACTCCTAAAGGCGCAAAACGCTGAAACCGCTTATGTATCGGTAAACCATATTAAAACCGCCTATAAGGTTGCGGGGCTTGCCAACAGGAAGGAGGGCAAACCGATCATCATATTTGAAAGCGGCCTCGGCATGGGCGGCGGTAATTTTGAACCTGTTTTCCCTTATCTCCCGAAAGAGGCGGCCTACTTTGTGTATGATCGCAATGGCATCGGGCAATCAGAACCGGACAGCAGCCTCAAGACCGATGCTGACGTGGTGGAGAAGCTGCATCTTATCCTGCAGCAGCTGGACATCAAGCCGCCCTACTTATTGGCCGGCCATTCGTTGGGCGGCGCGTTTATCAGGCTTTTCGAATCAAAATACCCCAATGAGGTCTCGGGGCTGGTATTTATCGACCCAACAGATTTTATGCTAACGAAGGAAGCGAATGAACTGGCCCGTGCGAAGTCTGAAAGTGCCATCGGTTATCAGGACTTGTGGGTTAAGATGTTAACAGAGATGGGGGCCGATAACAATATGCCCGAAGGATTTCGCATGGAAATCGAACGCGAACGCCTGGGCAGTTCCGGCTCGTTTTTCAAGGAATATCAGGAGCTGCCGGCAATTTCCAATGTCCCGGTCGCTGTTTTAATTGCCTATAACCGGCGCATAGAAAAATTTGAGCAGGAAAGCTCGGTAAAATTCGGGATCAATATCAGGCCGTGGTTTGACGCGTTCGACAAAATCAGGATTGAGAATTACTCCGGGATGATTGCCAGGAATGCCCATTCGTTCCTGATGCTGCTGCCGGAATACAGTCATGGGATACACAACCAGGATCCGGAACTGGCCGGCGCGGTGATATCGAGAATCTACTACAAAAGCTAAAGACATCCGGTTGTGTGCCTCGATGTGCTTGTCTGTGCGTCAATATCATGGTGAACGGCGCGTTGCGGATTGGCGTTGCAGCGGTCGAACCCGGGCATAGGGGCATATTTTTTTTGTAAAAGGAATGTGCTTTTTCGCTAACTTCGTTTGGGTCGGCGGCGAATGCGGAAAGTCATTTAAGCTATGGCGTATTATGAGCCGTTTCGGCATCGGCTAAACCAATCACTGTATAAAAATCATGGAGATAAAAACGTTTTGGACGATTGTTTTAAAAGGGATCGGATTGTGGTTTCTGGTGAACTGTTTCTACCTGTTCCCGCAATTCCTATCGGTCGTTTACCTGAACAACAGCCATTCTGACCAGCAATTAGAGATGGGCAGCTGGCTTGCTGCACTCGCGGTAATCCTTTTGTATTGTTTGATCATCCGGCTTTTTCTTTTCAAGTCAGCCTGGGTGATTGCCAAGCTAAAGCTGGACCGCAACTTCAGTACGCAGCGAATCGATTTGAATATGCCGGGGCCAACGGTGCTGACGATGGTTGTGGTCATTATAGGAGGGCTTGTCTTTTTGCAGGGACTACCGACTTTGCTACAGCAACTCATACAGTTTTCACAACAAAAAGCGCTGTTGAAGGACTATGGTAATCTTTCCTGGCTGGTTTATCATTTTTTGAGAACGCTTACCGGCTTTTTACTGATGGCGAATGGCAGGTTTGTTGCTAAAGTGATTGCGAAACAAGCGACAAAAGATTAAGCGGGTTGGCGCAACGCTTTGGCATCATTATCGTCCAGGCGATACTATTCTTTTTGAAAAACATTAGTGCTTTTTTAGTAACTTCGTCAGGCTTCGGCAGATTGTCGCGGACTGTAGTGCGAATTCGCACGCGTGGTGCGGCAGTTTGGCGAAACGTTAGTAAACACTTCAGGAGCATCTATGTTAAGCAGTATCAGTAAAGCGCAACTTTATATATCGGCCTCGCTATCCGTTACGTTATTCCTGCTGCTGACTTTGGGCATTGAACCCACTACTGTTTTTGGTCTTGTGGAATTCTTACAGCTGCAAACGGGATATTTTTTTGGTGTGGGCACTGGTACTGTCGATTACTGTTTAATTTCATCCATCCCGATTATGGGTGTACTGTTATCTGCCAAAAGAAAAACGGTTACTTTGATGACGATGGTAAAATACAACCTGATCATTTTATGCTGTTGCTTCGTAACGTTTGGCCTCGGACTGTGCCTGCTCATTACGGAAATCGGAAGTCCGGGTGAGAATCCGCTGATCCCAAAATACCTCCGTGCTGAGCCGTTTACGGGCTACTCATCATTAATGATCGCTTTGGGAATTGCTTTGCCGCTGATTTTGTTCGAGCGAGGTCTTCATGAAACAGAAGACGGCATTGAGGAAATCGGGGGTGCGCGAGTGTAAAGCTGTGTAACAACGTGACTGCGGGGCAGGTTTTTTTATACTTCGGTACGGTATATTTTCGCTAACTTCGTTTCCTGTCAGCCGGGCGCCCTCAGTGTCAATCGATCATCCCAACAATACGATATACTATGGAACACTATCAAAAAGAGATCTTATGGCGGCAATTTGGCGCAGGCATCGCGATGTTAAAGGAGTCGATTGCGCTTTGTCCGACTGCTTTCTGGGATACCGAAAAGCAGTTCTGGTATCATGCCTATCACAGTCTGTTTTTCCTGGACTATTATTTAACCTGGCCTCCGGACGGGTTTGCACCGCCCGAACCCTTTTCGCTTTCGGAATTTGAGGACCGCATGCCGGAGCGTACCTATTCAAAAGACGAGCTCTTACATTACGCTGATTTTTGCAGCGCAAAGTGCAA
>CALRKC020000209.1:0-5165 GCA_943367895.1 Erythrobacter sanguineus
AAGCCTTGGCGGGGTCAAAAGCCTGTGTTGCCTGCCCTGCGAAATGACACACAAATCAATCCCGAGGGAAAAGCGGTATGCGTCCGGCGTGGTTGACAGCTTAATCAGGTTGTCGGTTGGACTGGAAGATGCGGATGATTTGATTAATGACTTACGCAACGCATTTGAAAAGGCGCAGGGTACAGGGTGCAGGGTGCAAGGAGAAGAAGTTAAATTGGAAATAGTAAATTAAATTGGGAACAAGGTACAGGGTATAGGGAGCAAGTTATTTCCCTGAACCCTGTAACCTGTAACCTGAACCTAAAATTATGTCACAGAAGAAATTAAAAATAGGCTTGTTCGGATTTGGCTGTGTAGGCTACGGACTTTATGAAGTGTTACAGAAAACACCGGGGCTTAAAGCCGATATCCGGAAAATATGTGTGAAGAACCCCGATAAGCAACGGGAAATTGACCGCTCAAATTTCACATTTGATAAAAACGAGATCCTGGATGATGATGAAATCAATGTGGTTGTGGAGCTGATTGACGATGCGGATGCGGCATTTGAGATTGTTTCAGCAGCATTGCAAAAAGGCAAGGCGGTGGTTTCGGCAAACAAAAAGATGATTGCGGAGCATTTTACAGAATTGCTTGAATTACAGCGTGAGTATGGTGTGCCGTTATTGTATGAAGCGGCCTGCTGTGCGAGTTTGCCGATCATCCGGAACCTCGAAGAGTATTATGATAATGACTTGCTCGAATCGATTGAAGGCATCGTCAACGGTTCGACCAATTACATCCTGACCAGGACTTTTTCGGAAAACCTGAGTTATGATGAAGCTTTGCTTGAGGCGCAGCGAAAAGGTTTTGCGGAAAGTAACCCGACACTGGATACCGGTGGATTTGATGCGAAATACAAACTGCAGATTTTACTCGCTCATGCGTTTGGATTTATCGCAAAGCCGGAGGCGTTATTCAATATCGGTATTGACCGGATTGGGAAGCTTGAGTTGAAATATGCCAAAGAAAAAGGGCTCAAAATCAAGCTCGTTGCCAAAGCATTTAAGAATGGTGATGGTACGGTCTCGGCATTTGTATTGCCAAAATTTGTGCGTCCCGAAGACAGGCTTTACGGCGTGGACGATGTGTTTAATGGTGTGGTGACCAAAACCAGTTTTGCCGACGAGCAGTTTTTTGTAGGCAAAGGAGCGGGTGCCCACCCGACCGCTTCTGCGGTATTGTCAGATATTTCGGCTTTGGGGTACGATTATAAATATGAGTATAAGAAGATTGCGCAACAGGAAGCTTTGGCGCTTTCGGAAGAAATTGAGCTGGAAGTATTGCTGCGCCATGAAAAATCAGCTGCGGACGCCTTGCGGGACGAATTTATCAGCGTAAACGAGTCGTACCTAAATGGCGAAAGCGGATATATTACAGGAACTATTGCGTTTGGGAAGTTGAAGGCGCTTCATTTGGAGCGTGAGGAAAGATCGTTTATACTGATTTAGGATTTTAAGACTGAAAGATCGTTAGAGGCCAAGCCGTAGTTTATGCGACCCACCAAATCCCCGGATCTTGCAATCTTACAATAACATTCGTTCATTTATGAAATCACGCCCGAGCCCAGCAACTCGTCACCATCGTACCAGGCCACAAACTGCCCTTCGGTAATCGCTGATTGCGGCTCTTCGAAAGAGACGTACAGACCGTTTTCGAATTGGTGCAAGGTCGCTTTCTGCAGGGGTTGGCGGTAACGGATGCGTGCCATGACATCGAGTGTCTGCCCATTTTTTAAGGCCATGTCCTCGCGGATCCAGTGCACTTCAGGCTGGTTCACGAACAGGGCTTTTTTGAACAAGCCGGGATGTTCGCTGCCAAGGCCGGTGTAGACGATATTGCGTTCGACGTCTGTCGCGATGATGAACAACGGCTCGGTGGTCCCTCCTACTCCAAGTCCCTTGCGCTGCCCGTTTGTAAAATAATGGGCGCCCTGGTGCTTGCCGACCACTTTTCCCTGCGCCTCGGCAAAAGGAAGTGGCGCGGCTTCAAAAGCCAAAGCTTCCTCCTCAGAGACGGTTTCAGGTTTTGGGCGGGAGAACACAGCGTCGTTTTTATCAACCTGGATGATAAGCCCTTCTTTTGGTTGTAATTTCTGCTGCAGGAATTCCGGCAGGCGTACCTTCCCGATAAAGCAAAGCCCCTGGGAGTCTTTCTTTTCGGCCGTAATCAGGTCCATTTCGGCAGCGATTTGGCGTACTTCGGGTTTGGTCAGCTCACCTATCGGGAACAGCGCCTTTGCCAGTTGTTCCTGTGAAAGCTGGCATAAGAAATAAGATTGATCTTTATTATTGTCAACACCGGAAAGCAATTGGTACACCGGCTTTCCATCGACTTCGGTTTCACTTTTACGGCAATAATGGCCTGTCGCGACATAGTCTGCGCCGAGGCTTAGCGCAATCTTCATGAAAACGTCGAACTTGATCTCGCGGTTACACAATACATCGGGATTTGGCGTACGGCCTTTTTCATACTCGGCGAACATGTAGTCGACGATCTTCTCCTTGTATTGTTCACTCAGATCCACCGTCTGGAATGGGATTCCGAGTTTCTCTGCTACCAACAGCGCGTCGTTACTGTCTTCCAGCCAAGGACATTCGTTTGAAATCGTCACCGAATCATCATGCCAGTTTTTCATAAACAGGCCGATCACCTCATATCCCTGCTGCTGCAACAGGTATGCTGCAACGCTCGAATCCACTCCTCCGGAAAGTCCGACAACTACTCTTTTCATAGCGATAAAATCTGCCGCAAATTTATGGAATAATTTTCTGCTGACCGCAAGCGTTATGATTACTTAAAATTATGATGCCGTAAATCAAACTGATTGAAATATTTTTATCTTTAAATGCTAAATTGCTCCTGATGAAAAAGTTGTGCCTTTTGTTGCTGTTGCTTTGCTGTTGCGGACTTCAGGCGCAGAATCATTTTCCAAATATCCCCGATTACAAGAAGTATAAGGCCTTAAAGGGAAAACCGCTGAGTGATAAATTCTCCAACATCGAATCGGTGAAAGTGGTTTATGATCTGAGGCGCAAAAAAATGTACTATTTCAACAGTAGCAAAATCCGGCTGCATTATGAATTTGTGATGCAGGAATTGGGTTATGTATATGATCTGCATACCTTCAATGCAGACAATTACAGCAATACGGAAAAGGGCCGTGACTTCCTGCTGGGAAATCTGAACCATATTAAAGGCACAGACAAATGGATTTTTGAACTGGCGGCTTCCGATCATATGCCGGTGACGCTGATTGAGAGATTTTACAAGCTGGTTACTGAAACCACTTTTATCGGAAAAAAACTCAACTTTTATCTCAATACAAGGGAGAAGATTGGGCAATACAACAACCGGCAATTCCACATTCCCTGTGTCACTTCTGAATACATTTTCAACGAGGTCAGTTATCAGGAAGTAGTACATGGCGAAGCGGTCGGCATTTTGAAATCGTACACCTTACAAGAGCTGGATTCGGTCCGGCCCAAATCCGATGAAATCATAATAGTTGAGGGTACGCCTGAAATCCTGCCCGATGTACGGGGCATTATTGTCAGTGAATTGCAGACGCCATTGAGCCACCTGGTGATTCTGGGGAAGAACAGGAAAATACCGGTTATGGCTTATACCAAGGTCGGCAAAGACGCTGCGATCCGCAATCTTCTGGGCAAAAAAGTAGCGCTCCGGATTAAGGTGGATACGTTCTATGTTTCGGTTACGGAAAAGCCGATTGCGGTACGGACAGCGCTAAAGAAGAAAAAGCTTTTGCTGGATACGATTACGAATGATATTGTGGACCTGGCAACGGTGCATCCCGGTGGCGTGAATTATATCGGTGCCAAAGCGCAAAATATGTCTTATCTCGTTGCCGTTTCAAAACAAAAACCTATGTTTCGTGTACCGGAATATGCGCATGCGATTCCGTTTTACTATTATACAAAACATGTTGGCACTCCTAAAATCAAATTGCTTATTGCGGAACTGCTGCGTCACACTGCAAAAGATGATGCCACCTGGATCAACACCCAATTGAAGCGCATCCGGAAAGCGATTAAGGAACAGCCATTGGATTCGGTCCTGCTTTCGAAAATTGATGCCGTTACCGGTAAGCAGGATCGGTTTAAGAATTTCCGATTCCGTTCCTCGACCAACGCGGAAGATATTGACGGCTTCAACGGTGCCGGACTTTATGATTCAAAAACAGGCATTGTTGGCGATGAAAAGAAGTCGTTTGAAAAAGCAATCAAGGACGTTTGGGCCAGCGTCTGGAACGAGGCGCCTTATTGGGAACGGGAGCATTTCGGGATTGATCAGAAGGCCATCGCGATGGGTGTACTTTTTCACCGTTCCTTTCCGGATGAACTGGCCAATGGTGTAATCATCACGAAAAACATCTCCAGGAAAGGGTTTTCGGGCATCACGGTAAATGTTCAAAAAGGTGAAAATTCCGTTGTAAAACCGGAAAAAGGGGAAATCTGTGAGCAGTTCACGGTGTACCAATTCAATTCCGAAAAGCCAGATCTTGAGGTAGATTACTCGTCGCAATCCAACTTAAATGACAATAAACCTCTGCTGAGCACTGAAGAAATAAACCGGTTGTACCTGGCAGCGACGATGCTGCAATCAAAATTGAGACGTTATTGGAAAAAGCCCAATGCGGTTGCGGATATTGAATTTAAGATTGTTGGGGAACAGCGGGAATTGTATGTAAAACAGATTCGCGTTTTTAATGATTAATAATACACCTTAATCATGACTTCGTTGGCGATTGTATTGACAGAGATTACTTCATAATGAAATTCGTCAATCTGCATCTTGTCTTTAATCGTTTTGCGCATCTGCGAGTCTTCGGGCGTAAAACCGGCTTGGTAGGGCACAACCAGCTCACAGTTGTTGCTGAATTTTGAAACCTTATCAAAAACAATTAAAGACGCCAATATGTAGAACAGGATGATTGCGGACTGGAACAGGATCAATATCTCATATTTTTCGACCGGGTACATCACATCAAGGATGGAGAGCGTCAGTGAGGCAAAGAGAAAAATAATCCCGTTGATGGTGAAAGCCTTGGCACGAAAACGCAGTACCGAAAAAATGGCAAACAAGCCAAAACCGATACCCATCCC
>CALRKC020000210.1:0-5164 GCA_943367895.1 Erythrobacter sanguineus
TGGCAATCAGCTGAGTTAACGGTGTAGTAACTTTTTCTTTACTTTTACATCTCTTTTTAAGAAATCATGAAGAAAAAATACGCCCAAAACCGCTCCCTTTTTAAAATCGCAACCTTGCTGGCACTGTTCTGGCAGCTTGCGGTTGTTGCCCAGCCTTTTACCGACAGCAACCTCCCCATCGTCATCATCAATACCGATGGCGGACAGGAAATTCCTGATGATCCCAGGATACTGGGCGATATGAAGATCATATATAAAGGGGAAGGCATCCAGAATTATCTGACCGACCAAAACACACCGGAGTTCCTGAATTATAACGGACGCATTGATATCGAGTTGCGGGGCTCGAGCTCACAGTCCCTGCCTAAAAAACCTTATGGATTCTCCACCAGGATGGCCGATAACGTAACCAATAACAATGTAAGCCTTTTGGGGATGCCCGCAGAAAATGACTGGATCCTGAATGCGCTCGCCTTTGACCCGTCACTCATCCGTGATTATATATCCTATAATATTGCGAGAAGTATGGGCAATTATGCTTCCCGTACCGCCTATTGTGAAGTCGTCATCAACGGGGAATACAAAGGCCTGTACATCTTACAGGAAAAAGTAAAGGCCGATGGCGGACGTGTTGATGTTACGAAGATTACCACTTCACAAAATACACTTCCTAACCTCAGCGGTGGGTATATCACCAAATGTGATAAGACGACCGGAGGCGATCCTGTTGCCTGGACCATGCCCAATTACAACGGCTGGGAAGTCGAATTCATACACGACTTACCGAAACCTGAAGATGTTACCACACAGCAGCACAATTATATCCACACTTATTTTACCGATTTCCAGAGTGTAGCCACCAACAGTGCCGTCACCACGGGTTATCCTTCGAAAATTGACGTTCCTTCCTTCATCGACTTCATGCTGTCCAATGAATTGGGCAGTAATGCCGACGGTTATTCGCTGAGTACCTATTTCCACAAGGACAGGAATGGCAAACTGCGTGCCGGGCCAATCTGGGACTTTAACCTGACCTATGGCAACGACCTGTTTCTATGGGGTTTTGACAGAAGTCATTATGATGTCTGGCAATTCTCCGACGGTGGTAATGATGGTGCGCGATTCTGGACCGACTTGTTCAACAACACCACTTTCAAATGCTATCTCTCCAGGCGTTTCAATGAACTGACGCAGCCCGGGCAGCCAATGAACCTCAATACCCTTAACAATCTCATCGACAACACCATCAATTACATCAGTGCTGCGGCCGCACGCGAAAACAACCTCTGGGGTACCGTACCCGATTTGGACGCTGAAATATTTACATTGAAATTCTGGCTCAGTCAGCGCATTACCTGGATGACCAACCAATTGGGAAGTTTTACAGGCTGCAGCAATGTTGCGGTTCCGGCTTTGGTGATCAATAAAATCAATTACAATCCCAATACCTCGGGAACGTTTACGAACAGTAATGACCAGGAATTTATTGAGATAAAGAATGCAGGGACTACCACCGTAAACCTGAACGGCATTTATTTCCGTGGCACGGGCTTCGTCTATCAGTTTCCCGCGAACCAGACCCTCGCTGCCGGCGCAAGTGTCCTCCTTGCCAGTAAAGCTTCGGTTTTCCTGAACCGCTATGGGTTTTCGCCTTATGCTGAATTTACGCGCAATATGTCCAACAACAACCAGGACCTTGTGCTCGCCGACGCGTTTGGAAATATAATCGACCAGGTACATTATTACGACAGCGCACCCTGGCCAAATGCGGATGGGAACGGCAGCTACCTGCAGCTTATTGACACCTCCCTGGACAACAACCTTGCCTCAAGCTGGATCGCCGTCAACATGAACAATCTTTCGGCAGACGATGTGGAGACAGCAATGGCGCTGCAGGTTTACCCAAATCCTGCACACGACCAGCTGAATGTCCAGGCGGGTGAAGTCATGTCAAAACTGGAAATTTTTGATGTTGGCGGAAGACTGATAAACTCAATCACCGCCGATTCGAATTCCGTAACAATTAACACGTCGCAACTGTCCAATGGCCTGTACCTGCTTAAGATCCATTCCGGCAACAAAACCAAAATACAGCAATTCGCTAAACGATAATCTATGAGAAAATTTTCCTTGCTGATGGGCGTGCTCTGTGCACTGTGCTTTATCCAATGCAAAAAAGAAGTAGACAAAGCCTACTTCACAGTCTTATGCCGAGGTTATTTCGAGGATAAAAGTGCGCTCAATCCATTGGATGCAACAGTATACGGCCAAAACAAATACAATGGTGATTTTGTTTTTGAAATGACGGATGCCCACCGTAAGGCACAGGGAGATTTCTATGAGAAATATGAGAAAGCGCTTGCCGCTGTAGATTATGCGCAACTGAAAGACGACGAAAAAATCAGCTATGACATCATCAAATGGGAAGTTGGTATCGGAAAAGAAATGCTCAAATACCCGACCAACCTGATTCCGGTTAACCAATTTACGGGCACCCACCTGAATATGGGAATGTTCGCCGGAGGCACCAGTTCACAACCGTTCAAGACCGAAAACGACTACCGCAACTTCCTGAAAAGGATGAATAAATTTTCGGTATGGATTGACTCGGCTATGGTGTACATGAAAAAAGGTGTTGAGAAAGGCTACGTATTGCCAAAAGCACTGACGCTGAAAGTCATCCCCCAATTTGAAGAACTGATTACTGAAAAGCCGGAAGACAATCTGTATTATTCGGCGATTAAAATCATGCCCGCAGATTTTCCGGATTCAGTCAAAAAAGAACTTGCGGCACAATATGCTGAAACCATCAGCAAACGACTGCTGCCACAGTTTAAGAAAATGACCGATTACCTGAAAACGGATTATCTGGCCGCATCCCGAAACACATCCGGAATCAGCAGCCTGCCGATGGGAAAGGAAACTTATGCCGCATTGGCTAAAAACTGGACCACCACTGAGAAAACTCCGGAGGAAATCCACCAGCTCGGGTTGCAACAGGTCGCCAGCCTGAAAGCGGAAATGGAGAAAGTGAAAAACGAGGTCGGCTTCAAAGGCACGATGAAGGAATTCCTGAACGAGCTGCGTACCAAGAAAAGCCTGATGCCGTTTACCAAACCGGAACAGGTACTCGCCCATTTTGACTCCATTTACAACAGGATAAAACCGTACATCGGAAAGCTGTTCTCGGTAATCCCAAAAACCCCTTTTGAAATCAGAAGGACGGAGGCTTTCCGTGAGAAAAGCGCCAGTGCGGAATACATACAGGGCTCGGCTGATGGCACGCGCCCGGGGGTGTTTTATGTTCCCGTACCCGATGCCAAAACCTACAACAAACTGCAGGATGAGGATTTGTTTTTACATGAAGCCATTCCGGGACACCATTTCCAGGTTTCCATACAACAGGAGAACACGGCTTTGCCCGATTTCAGGAAGTTCAACTGGTTTGGTGCCTATGGCGAAGGCTGGGCATTATACACGGAAAGCTTAGGCAAAGAGCTGGGCTTATATCAGGATCCGTATCAATATATGGGCATGCTGAGTGCGGAAATGCACCGTGCGATACGCCTTGTAGTGGATACCGGCATCCATACCAAAGGCTGGACCAGGGAACAGGCCATACAATACTCGCTTGAAAACGAAGCCGAAACCGAGGCATCGATTGTTTCAGAAATTGAGCGTTATATGGCAGTGCCGGGTCAGGCATTGTCATACAAGATCGGTCAGCTGAAGATTATCGAGCTTCGTGAAAAGGCAAAAAAGAAAATGGGTGCGAAATTTGACATCCGTGAATTCCATAGGAAAGTACTGGAATCGGGCGTGATGCCGCTCGCACTGCTGGAGGCAAAGATGGATGCGTGGATGGAGTAGGCAGTGGTTGGTGGTCAGTGTTCAGTGTTCAGTGGCCAGTCGTTACTGAACACTGAATACTAAAAATTAACTTCCCTTTATCAAAACAGCCACAAAGAAACTTTTAAATTTGCAGCTGAAAATAACCGATCATGACTTTAACGCCGGAAATCATTACAGAATATACCGACAAAATCGGAAGTACACTTGTCAATTACTTCCCGAGACTGGCTACCGCCATTATTATACTGATTGTGGGAATTTATGCCATCCGTGTCATCAAAAGGATTGCACAGAAAATCATGGTACAGCGTCAGTTTGAGCCTACGCTGTCGAAATTCCTTGCCGATATTCTGATCTGGGCCCTACGGGTGCTGTTGTTTGTCATATTTATTACACAATTGGGCGTGGAAACCTCAGCATTCGTCGCCGTACTGGGAGCGGCCGGTCTGGCGATTGGCTTGTCATTGCAGGGTTCGATGTCGAATTTTGCAGGCGGCATGCTGATTATCGCATTCAAGCCTTTCAGGGTGGGCGATACGATTGAAGCGCAAAACGTTATCGGGACCGTTTCAGAAATACAGATATTCGTAACCAAACTGACTACCGGGAACAACCAGACGATTTTTATACCGAATGGTGCCTTATCAAACAATACCATTATCAACTATTCGATGGCCGGCACACGCCGCGCCGATTTGCTGTTCTCGATTGCCTATGATGCCGACCTGAAGCATACCAAGGAAATCATTCAATCTGTACTTAAAGCCAATGACAAAGTGCTGAAAGACCCTGAACCCGCAGTGGTTGTGGACGGACTGACGGACAATGCGGTCCGACTCGCAATAAGGCCGTGGGCAAACAATGCCGATTACGGACTGATGGTTTCCGAAGTACTCGAAGACGTAAAGCTCGAATTGCAGAAAGCAGGGATTGAAACACAGCCGTTTGTAAAGGAATCATCGAAGAAGTAAAAAACACTATATTGAAATATCAAAGCTTCCCTTTAAGGAAGCTTTTTTTTATTATTCTGATTTATTCCGTTGTCAAAAAAGCGCGGATGATCCTGCATGGATGCAGTTCCCTGCTGTTCAGGTATAACCTGCCCGCCTGCTTATCTTCCCGATAATACCGCAGGGCAACAGTAACAAATACGAAATGGCCTGCAGGTAAAACAGCCGTTGTCCATTCCTGTGCCGGCACCACTGCCGAAGATATGGAAATGGAAGCACTGAAATTTTCATCTTCAACGAACATACCACTGTCTTTATCTGCTACCGTCACCAATACCCTCAATTCTACCGCGGTCGCTTTG
>CALRKC020000211.1:0-5148 GCA_943367895.1 Erythrobacter sanguineus
AATCTGCACGACGGCGAGTTCAATCCGGTTCATAAAACCATTGTCTTCTCGTGGGCGGCCTTTGAAAGGGGATGCAATATCGAGAATGACAACCTTAATCTGGGCATCCACGAATTTGCACATGCTATTTATGCCTACTCACTCCGCAATCCGAATAAAGCGGAAGCCATGTTCGCAAGCAGATACCAAAGCATCAGGAACATGATCCGCGATGACAGCAAACGCCGGGTTTTATTTCAACAGGGGTATTTCAGGGATTATGCGTACACCAATGAATATGAGTTTATTGCAGTGATGCTTGAACATTTTTTTGAAACCCCCGCTGTTTTCAGGACAAACTACCCCAGGCTATACAAACAGGTTGCTGAAATGATAAATTACCGGGAAAGTTAAGCCAGTAACTGCCTCAGGTTTTCAATAGTCTGTGTCGGATTTTCAGAACGGAATACGAAATTTCCGGCGACGAGTACATCCGCACCCGCTTCGACAAGTTTTTTGGCATTCTTGTCGGTAACACCACCATCAATCTCAATCAATGTATTGGCGCCTTTCCGGGTGATCAGCTTCTTTAATTTTTCAATCTTTGAATATGTATTCTCAATAAAAGACTGCCCGCCAAATCCCGGATTCACACTCATCAGGCATACTAAATCAATGTCGTTTATCGTATCTTCCAGTAAATCAATATTGGTGTGCGGATTGATGGCTACGCCTGCCTTCATGCCGTCGGCCTTAATCGCCTGAAGCGTACGGTGTAAATGCGTACAGGCTTCGTAATGTACTGTGAGAATGTTCGCGCCCAAATCTGCAAAAGTCCTGATGTAACGATCAGGATCGACAATCATCAAATGTACATCAATCGTTTTTTTGGCATGCTTTGTGATGGCCTCCAAAACGGGCATCCCGAAAGAGATGTTCGGAACGAAAACGCCGTCCATAATATCGATATGAAACCAGTCGGCAGCACTATGGTTGACCATTTCTATGTCGCGCTGAAGGTTTGCGAAATCTGCTGCAAGTACGGATGGGGCAATGAGGGTTTTAGTCATGTTGTGTAGTTGTTGTTATTTCGGTGCAAAAGTAAAGTTTATGTTTGAAAAAGTTTAAAGTTTAAGCTTTTATTCGGCTACGCCCCATACAATTCGGCTGCACCTCGGGTAAAGTTTCATTCGGAGCGGGATTTGCGTGAGGGATAGCAGCGAAAATCCTTTCATGGGTTTGCCGTAGTGTAACGAAGGCAAACGCTGAAAGATTGCAGCGGATAGCCCGACCCGCAGGGACACGCCAAAAAAAGTATTCAGTTGACAGTCACAGTAAGCTGTAAGGAAAGTTCAGGCAAATAAAAAACTCCGGACCCGAGCCTGAAAGGAGAACAGAGCGAAGCTAAAACCTGAGCGGAAGCGAACAGACCGGTGTTTTTTTACAAAATAAAAAACTCCGGTAATCAGCCGGAGTTTCAATCATCAATCAAAAAACGAACAGTTAATCAGACTGTTGTTGCGGTAAATATTGTTGTTGTGTTTTGAGGGTCGCAAAATACGAATTAATTCTTAAACACAAAAAATAACGTTAAAAAAATCTAAAAATTAGCCCAGATACGTTTTGAGGATTTTGCTCCTTGACGTGTGTTTCAGCCTTCTGATGGCTTTTTCCTTGATCTGGCGGACACGCTCACGGGTCAGGTCGAATGTCTCTCCAATTTCCTCCAATGTCATCGGATGCTGGTCTCCCAATCCGAAATACAGACGAACGACATCCGCTTCACGCGGTGTCAATGTTTCCAGCGAACGCTCAATTTCGGTACGCAGCGATTCATGAATCAGCTCGCGGTCCGGATTTGGGGACTCTCCTGAACGCAATACATCGTAAAGGTTAGAGTCCTCGCCTTCCACAAGTGGTGCGTCCATCGACAGGTGACGTCCCGAATTTTTCATGCTTTCCTTCACGTCATTGACGGTCATGTCAAGCTCTTTGGCAATTTCCTCAGCAGATGGCGGACGCTCGTTGGATTGCTCCAAAAGCGCATACATCTTGTTGATTTTATTGATTGAACCAATCTTATTCAGCGGCAGACGCACAATCCTTGACTGCTCCGCCAAAGCCTGTAAAATCGATTGACGGATCCACCAAACGGCGTAAGAAATGAATTTGAAACCACGGGTTTCGTCAAATCTTTGCGCAGCCTTGATCAATCCAAGGTTTCCCTCGTTAATCAAATCAGGCAGTGTTAATCCCTGGTTTTGGTATTGCTTGGCCACGGACACGACGAAACGCAGGTTGGCTTTTGTCAGCTTTTCCAATGCTCTCTGGTCTCCGGCCTTAATCTTTTGTGCTAATTCTACCTCTTCGTCAGCGGTAATGAGGTCCACTTTTCCAATTTCCTGTAAGTACTTGTCCAGTGAAGCAGTTTCCCTGTTGGTTACCTGCTTTGTAATTTTGAGTTGTCTCATTTAAAAATCCTCCTTATTTATTAAGTGTACTAAATACTTATACGTATTTTAATCATCGAAAGTTACAAAACGCACAAAATTTATTTTTATGTGCGCCTTAGCCTTTATTTAACAGCGATTTAGTATAACGGGTCTGTTTGATGTCCGAGCCGTTCCGTGTAATAGTCGACTTTCCTCAGGGCGCGGTTGAAAAAAAGCTTGCGGTCGCGTGTGCCGGAAAGGTTCAGTGATTTGGAATTCTTAATCTGGTGCAGGAAGTAGTCGCCCGCATTTTTGCAGGTATTGCGATCCTCGGTAATAAAATAGCCCAGCATCGTGTAAGGAACGAACAGCGCGCTTTGTTCTGAATCCGATATGAGCACATTATTGTTTAAAATCAACAATTCGTTGTAATACAAATGGAATTTCGGATTGTTTTCCAGTGATTTCTTCTCAATTTCATTCAGCATCTGCCGCAATTCATCATATAGCGCAAGCGCGTTTTGTAAAGACAGCAAGCCCGATTCTGAAAAGTACAAAATCTGCTGCAGCGTGCTGTTGATGGTTGTGTCGTTCCACACTTCACTGACATTCACCTGATCGTAAACGGCTTTCAGCTGCGAACTGTATTCCAGTAACGAGACCGGCAATACAAATTTTTCAAATGGCTCCTGGTGTTCCTTTCCGATTAAGAGATTCATCCAGACATACAGCTTGAATTTTGACAGTAACGTTCCGCCGATGGTATAAAACAGCGGAATGTCTTTGGCGGAATAATACAGAGTGGCTTCAGGTTTGTCAATATATTGTTTAAGGTACCCGGAGGACTGTTTGAAATACAGCAGTAAATCATCGAACGAACCAATTTCCTTGGTCTTTTCAACCAGTACCCTATTCTCTTCCGCAAAAAGTGCATCCATTGAAATGCTGAATGCCCTGCACAACGTCACGGCTTCTTCAATAGAGAATTTGCTCTTTCCCGAAACACGCCTGTGAGCCGCATCATAACTGATATTTAAAGTTTCCGACAGGGTATCATTCAGCGAAGCGGCTTTTGGTAACTTCTTCCGTAACTCCTGTAGCAGAATTTCCTGTTGCATGTAATTTGCGTTTATCACAAAGGTATGATTTATTTTAATTGATTTCCGCTAATATAAATGCGGTAATCGCAATAATTTTGAAATATGAATCAGCAGAGCATAAAACACTTTTTTACAATCTTCTATTCCAGGCTTTATGTGTGGGGTGTTGAGCGGAATCTTCCCACGCGGCCTAAAGTAATGGTGTTAAAGGAAATTGTTTTAAACCTCGCAAGAATCTTATTCAGAATGCACAATTAATAATAACCGAAAATTATGAAAACCACTATGCCAAAACCCGTAACAGTTAACAACGTTTTTTCGCCTGTCGGCCTCAGGGAAAGACGGCATTTGATTTCTGAATCACCCTATCTTTTTGGTGAAGCAATATATCGGGATTATGAAATGCTTCAGGGCAATATCGAAAATTATATCGGGATGTCGCAGGTGCCGACAGGACTGATTGGCCCGGTAAAAGTGAATGGGCAAAATGCCAATGGTCATTTTTTCGTACCGCTTGCGACTACCGAGGGCGCATTGGTTGCCTCATACAAACGCGGTGCCAAAGCCTGTTTTGAAGCAGGCGGAGCGACATCCATATGTTTGTCGGAAAGCGTACAACGGAGCCCCTTATTTAAATTCCTGAATTTTAACGAGCTCAACACCTTCCTTTCATGGGTTGTGCCGCAATTTGAAGCTTTTCAAAAAATCACAGGTGAAAGCAGTCGTTATGCCAAGCTTCAGGAAATGAGTGCTAACATTGAAGGCAATCACCTGACCCTGACTTTTGAGTACACGACAGCTGATGCCTCAGGGCAGAATATGGTGACCTTCTGCACGGAAAATATCTGCCATTATATACTGGAAAATTGTCCTGTTAAACCACAGCTTTGGTTTATCGAGGGCAATTTTTCGGGAGACAAAAAAGCCACGGCGCGTTCCTTTTCAAAAGTCCGCGGGAGGAAAGTCACCACTGAAATTGTATTGCCGGAGCCTATCGTACGGGATGTCCTGAAAACATCTGCGGCGGCGATGCAGCAATACTGGATATCATCAACAATTGGCGTGGTACAAAGCGGGGCTATCGGTGCGCAGGGGCATTATGCCAATGGATTGGCGGCAATTTTTATTGCGACGGGTCAGGACGCGGCCTGTGTTTCTGAGTCTTCCATTGGGATCACACGGATGGAAGCGCTTCCCGATGGCGCTCTTTATGCCAGTGTAACCCTGCCGAACCTGATGGTCGGCACCGTAGGTGGCGGAACTTCGCTGCCTACACAAAGGGAATGCCTTGAAATCATGGATTGTTATGGAGTAGGCAAGGCAAGGCAATTCGCCGAAATCGTCGGAGCGGTTTTATTGGCCGGGGAATTGTCGATCGCCGCGGCACTTTCGGCAGGACATTTTTCGGCGGCACACCAAAAACTGGGAAGAAAACCATCTAAAAAATAATGTTATGAAAACCAATCAAAACCTTTTGAATGTGCCAAACCTGTTGTCGTTTTACAGGCTGCTGGCCATTCCGTTCGTCATTTGGAGCCTTTTAAGTGAACAGCGTACCTTATTCATCACTTTAATCTGTATCAACCTCATTACAGACATCCTCGACGGATGGATCGCGCGTACTTTTAATCTCTGTA
>CALRKC020000212.1:0-5144 GCA_943367895.1 Erythrobacter sanguineus
TTACCTTAAGGCGGAAATGGTCAAGGATGGCGCCGTCGTTATCGATGTCGGGATCACCCGTGTTGCCGATGAAAATAATGAAAAAGGCTACGTTATTACCGGTGATGTCGATTTTGAGAACGTAAGCAAAAAAGCGTCACACATTACACCGGTTCCCGGAGGTGTTGGTCCTATGACAATCGCAATGCTGTTGAAAAATACATTGTTGGCGAGAGAACAACGCAGGAATCAATAATCGCCTTTTTTCTTATAAGCAGGATCGTCTTTCTTAATGAATTCAACTTTCGGGAGTGGTTTTTTTTGTGAAAACTTGGAACCTGAAGTTTGTCGTTGGTTTCCACTTTCCCGATTTTCCGGTTTTTTAATGATTATCGGTTTGCGTGCTGCATGATTTATCTCTTGATTCTTGTCTCTTGATTCTTTTTTCGCAGGGAACTTTGGTAAACTCGCTTCCTCGGTCTTACTTGAAGGCTCGATTAATTGGTTCAAATCCCTGATTTCGGTGTCGGTCAGATCCCGGTAACGGCCCACAGGAAGGTCAAGTGAAATATTAATGATGCGGATTCTTTTCAGGGTGACCACCTCGTAGCCCAAATATTCGCACATACGGCGAATCTGGCGGTTCAGTCCCTGTGTCAGGATAATCCTGAATTCAAATTTGCCGGTTTGTTCGACCTTGCATTTTCGGGTGACGGTATCGAGAATCGGGATGCCGTTCCCCATTCGCTGTATAAAACGTTCGGTTATGGGTTTGTCGACCGTTACAATATATTCTTTTTCGTGGTTATTTCTGGCGCGTAAAATCTTGTTTACGATATCGCCGTCGTTGGTCATGAAAATTAGACCTTCGCTGGCTTTGTCGAGCCTGCCGATTGGGAACACGCGTTTGGGGTAATTGATGTAATCGACAATATTGTCTTTTACCTCAAGGTTTGTGGTACATTCAATTCCGACAGGTTTGTTAAAAGCGAGATAAACCGGTTTTTCATTTTTATCGCGTATCAGTTTTCCGTCTACGCGGATTTCGTCGTCCATAGACACTTTCGTACCCATCTCAGCGATTTCACCGTTGATGGTTACTCTTTTTTCCTCGATAAGCTTGTCGGCTTCACGGCGGGAACAGAATCCGGTTTCGCCGATGAATTTGTTGATGCGCTTTAAATTTTCGTCCATGGAGCAAAGGTAGTTAATTAGCGAATGGCTTGATTGGCAAATTTGCGAATTTGCGTGATTGAAAGTCTATGGCCTAGCCCCGATGGAAGCGGCATCCTTTTTTATCTCCCGGCGTCAGCAAGGGATGATAAAAAAGATACAGCGTACAGCGGGATCATGCTTCTAAAAAATCAGCAATCTGTTTGTACAAATCATCGTCATGTAGACTGTGCCCGAGCCCTTTGGTCCTTATAAATCCGGCGTTTTTCCATGAGGCGGCGATCTTTTCGGCTTCAGAAAATGAAACTACGGTATCTTCCAGGTCGTGTATGATGAGGCCTTCAACAACTATGGAATTGGCAAAAAGATGAGAGGAAAAATCCCGGATATCGATGTTGAAATGCTCCGGAAAATACCGGTCAAGCATTGCAGTTGTTCGGGAATTCAGGCTCAGTAATTTAACGTATTGATTTACGATGGTCTGCAACTCTGACGGTGCGCCCAGCGTGATCAGTTTTTTAAGTTCGGGATTTTGGAATTTGTGTTGGTAATAAATCGCCGCCGCACCGCCAATGGAATGGCCAATTATAGCAGACGGCCGGAAATGCCTTGCGGCGACATTGATGAATTCCGAATATCTGGGTACGGTAAATTCCTTTCCCGGCGACAATCCGTGTCCGGGTGCGTCTATGGCGATGATTTTGTCGGCTGATTGCTGAAGAAACGGGAGCAGTCGTTCCCAGCGGGCGGCATTGCTCTCCCATCCATGGACGAGCAGGATGGTATTTTGATTGCCTTTGGTTTCGGGCTGTCCGGTCTCACTTCGGGTCCAGATAAATGCTTCAAACTGGTACTGTTCAAAAGTGAATCGCTTTCTGGCGGCACCTGACAGCGTTGCAGGGAGCCGGGATTCAACAAGCCTTCCGATGCGCGGTTCGCTGAAAAAGCGGTAGGCGAGTTTTTGGGCCTTGCGCGGATTTACAAGGCTCAGGAAATTAATATAGCCGCCAATTGATTTGGTAAGTAGCAGGAATTTTAATTTTTTCATAAAAAAAAACCTCCGTTTCGGGAGGTTTCAATATTACATGGCTGCGAACAGCTTTTCCATTTTTTGTTTTTCTTCTTCAGCCAGTGCGCTGTCAACGAGTATTCTTCCGGAATGCTCATCGGTGATGATTTTTTTCCTTGAAGCGATTTCCACCTGTGTCTGTGGCGGGATGGTAAAGAAGGATCCTGCTGATGCGCCCCTTTCAATAGATACGACAGCCAACCCATTCCTTACACTGCTGCGGATCCGGTTGTAGGCCGTAAGCAGTCTTTCTTCGATTAATCCCTGATATTCGGCTGATTTTTCAACAAGATATGACTCTTCTTTTGAAGTTTCTGCCATGATGGCGTCAAGTTCGGATTTCTTATGGTTCAGGTGTGCCTGTTTTTCTTCGAGTTTTTCAGAAGATTGTGCTACAACCTGCTTTTTGTACTCAATAGAAGCTTTCATTTCGCGGATTTGCTTTTCAGCCAGCTGGATTTCCAGCTCCTGGAATTCCACTTCTTTTGTCAAAGAGTTGAATTCCCTGTTGTTGCGAACGGTTTCCTGTTGTTTTGTGTATTTTTTGATGGCTTCCTTGTGCTCATCAATCGCATTTTTCTTTGCTTTAATCTGGTCTTCAATAACTTCAAGTTCAGATTTCAGTTTCTCTGAACGTGATTTAAGACCGGCAACTTCGTCTTCAAGATCTTCAACTTCTAATGGAAGTTCGCCCCTGACATTCCTGATTTCGTCAATTCGTGAATCGATCAATTGTAAATCGTAGATTGCCCTTAACTTGTCTTCAACACTCAATTCTTTTGTAGCCGCCATATTTTAAAAGTACTTAACTGGATTTGTATTTTCTTCCGATAAAATGAATGCAAAATTAGGCATTTTTTTGATAAGATAATCAACAATATAATTTTTTGTATAGCGTTCACTTTCGAAATGTCCGATATCGGCCAAAAGGATGCGGTTTTCGGCTTCATAAAACTGGTGGTATTTCAAATCTGCCGTCAGGAAAGCGTCAGCACCGGCGCGGATGGCGTGGCTTATTGCGAAACTTCCGGCGCCACCCAATACGGCAACTTTGTGTATGTCCTTATGCCTGAAAGTACTGTGGCGGATGCCGCCGCAACCCATTTTATCTTTGACAAATTGCAGGAAATCCGCTTCATTGTAAGTAGTTTCGAGTTCACCGATCATCCCCAGCCCGATATGCTGATGCGGGTTTTCCAAAGCATAAATTTCATAAGCGACTTCTTCATACACGTGGTTCGAAAACAGGGCCTTCAGGATTTTACTTTCCAAATGTTTTTCAAAAGTAATTTCGATCCGTATTTCGCCCGTTCTCGTCAATTCGCCTTTATTTCCCACGGAAGGGTTGCTGTTTTCATTCCCTTTATAAGTGCTAAATCCTTCAGTGTTGAAACTACACTCGTCGTAATTGCCAATAGTGCCGGCACCTGCTTCAAAGAGTGCATTGCGTACTTTATCCGAATTTTCGGGAATGGTATAAGTAACCAGTTTCCGAATGAAGTCTTTTTTAGGCACTAAAATGCTGGTGTTTTTCAAACCAAGCGCATCACAGAAGATTTTGTTTACCCCTTTTTGATGATTGTCCAACGCAGTGTGGACAGCATAAATGGCGATATCATTTTTGATGGCTTTGATTATCGCGCGTTCGACGTAATTTTTACCGGTAATTTTTTTCAATCCGGAAAATAAGATCGGATGGAAGCAGACGACCAGATTGCAATTTTTGGCCACCGCTTCATCAATCACGGTTTCCAGCGCATCATGACAAACGAGTACGCCTGTTGCTTCATTTTCGGCGTTGCCAACCAACAGGCCGACATTGTCAAAATCCTCGGCATACGACAGGGGAGCCATTTCTTCAAGAACGGAAAGTATTTGTTTTATGAACATGTTATTTTGGTTAAGGTGTAAAGTTTAATGTTATTTCGAAGCCAATTTTAAACTGTAAACCTTAGACAAAATAACAAAAAAAAATCTACTTTCGTAAAATGATTTTGCTGCGAATATTGCTTTTCCCGTTGGCCATTTTGTATGGCTGGATTACGGGTTTTCGGAATTTCCTATTCGATAAAGGGATATTGAAGTCGGCATCTTTTGATATACCCGTAATTGCCGTCGGAAACTTAAGTATTGGCGGGACGGGGAAAACACCTCAAATTGAATATTTGATTCGTTTACTATCATCTCATTACAAAGTGGCGGTACTCAGCCGGGGTTATAAGCGAAAATCTCGCGGTTTTATTTTGGCTGATGCGGATGCCACTGCAGAAACCCTTGGGGATGAACCATTCCAGTATTTTCGGAAATTTCCGGAGATTCAGGTAGCGGTGGATGCAAATCGTAAAAACGGCATCGCGCAATTGCTTTCACAGCCTGAAAGACCGGATGTAATTTTATTGGATGATGCGTATCAGCACCGGAAAGTCCAAGCAGGATTTTATATACTGCTGACTGCTTATGGTGATTTATATGCAGATGATTTTATGCTGCCCACCGGGAATTTACGGGAGGGCAGGAGAGGCGCAAGAAGGGCGAATATCGTCATTGTAACCAAATGTCCATCCGGACTGTCATCGGAAAAAAGATATGAAATAAGTAAGAAGCTTGATTTAAAGGACTATCAGCAGCTTTATTTTACCTATATTGAGTATGATGAAAAAGTGTATGGCAGTGCCCAGGCATTTTTTGTGTCCGATTTGATCGGGAAAGCGAAAACGTTGGTAGCAGGGATCGCCAAACCGGAGCCTTTTTTCTTTCATTTGCGGAATGATAAGGATGTAATCCTGACCTATCCTGATCACCATCATTTTTCCGATGAGGATATCAGCAGGATTAATGAAAAATCCAAAGACAAACTGATTGTCACAACCGAAAAAGACTATGTCCGCCTTAAAGGGAAAATAGATGATTCTAAGCTTTTTTA
>CALRKC020000213.1:0-5143 GCA_943367895.1 Erythrobacter sanguineus
TGTGATCAGGATGCCGATATTTTTGTTTTTCAATTTCGCGACAATACGCTGTATGTCCTCAACAGCTACCGGGTCAACGCCCGCGAAGGGTTCGTCGAGGAGAATGAATTTGGGATCTGTGGCCAATGCGCGGGCAATTTCAGTACGGCGTCGTTCCCCACCCGAAAGTAAGTCACCGCGATTGGTACGGATGTGCTGCAGGCTGAATTCATCAATCAGCGATTCCATCTTTGCCTCCTGTTCCGCTTTGGAAAGGTTCGTAAGCTGCAATACGCTCAGGATGTTATCTTCAATGCTCAGTTTCCTGAAAACCGAAGCTTCCTGTGCCAGGTAACCTATGCCATTCTGCGCCCTTTTATACATCGGGAAATTCGTAATGTCGGTATTGTCAAGATAAATGTTGCCGCTGTTGGGCTTTACAAGTCCAACAATCATGTAGAATGAAGTCGTTTTTCCGGCACCGTTAGGTCCTAACAAACCCACAATTTCTCCCTGATTAACTTCTACAGAAATGCCTTTTACAACACTTCTTTTTTTATAGGTCTTGACTAAATTTTCGGCTCTTAACTTCATAATTAGATAATGTGGGAATTTGATAATTAGATAATTCCAATCGGAACGGTAATTATTGTGGAATGGCAAAATAAAGAATAATAAGAGAACCAAACGGCATAATTAACAAGGTTTTGATAATTATCTCATTTTCTAATTGTGAGATTTTCTAATTCCCTTCTTCCAGTGCTTCCCAAAACTCATAGGCCCTTCTCAGATGCGGAATCACGATTGTTCCGCCTACCAGCGTGGCTATGCCCATCGCTTCCATCATTTCTTCTTTTGAAACCCCTTCCTTATGACTGGTTTCCAAATGGTATTTGATGCAGTCGTCACAGCGTAAAACGGTGGATGCCACCAATCCAAGCAGTTCTTTTGTTTTTACATCCAGGGCACCCGCTGCGTAAGCATTGGTGTCAAGGTTAAAGATGCGTTTGATGACTTTATTATTGTCGGCCAATAATTTTTCGTTCATTTTTGAACGGTAATCATTAAATTCATTTACTAAGTTGCTCATTTTTTAGTCTTTTTTTAGTCAGCCTGTCGGCGATGAATATGCTGATTTCATACAACAGCAATATCGGTATGGAAACGATTACCTGACTCGGGATATCCGGTGGCGTTACAATCGCAGCAATAATCAGGATGATTACAATTGCAATCTTGCGGTACTTCCTAAGGAAATCACCGGTTACCAGGCCGAACTTTGCGAGGAAATAGATGATGATCGGTATCTCAAATACAATTCCGGAGGCAATGATGGACATTTTAATCATCGAAATATAGGAATCCACATTGAAATCATTCTTAATCAGGTCGGTTGCGATAAACGTTCCAAAGAAATTCACGGAAAGCGGTATGATGATGAAATACCCGAAAAGTGCCCCGATAAAAAACAATAAAGAAGATATAATCACGAATGAGCCTGCGCTCCTGCGTTCTTTTTCATACAGAGCGGGACTGATGAATTTCCATAATTCCCACAAAATATAGGGAATGGCGAGTACAAAACCGGAACTGATACAGGTCCACAGGAAAATGGAGAACTGTCCGCCTACTTCCGTATTCTGGATGGAAAAGGCGAAGGTCGTCGAACAGGCGGTGGTCGAATCCAGCCCGAGCGATTTAATCATTTCGCAATACCATTCGTAAACGATAAAGTTCGGGTCTGATGGCCCGAAGATAACGGTATTGAAAATAAAATCGATGAAAAAATAGGAAACGGTCGCCATTACCAAAATAGCCACGGTACTCCGAATTAGCATCCATCTTAAGTCCTCAAGGTGGTCCATAAAGGACATTTGTTCTTTATTCTTCGCCATTATACGATTCCTTCTTTTAAGATGTCATGCAGGTGGATTATGCCTTTGTATTCTTCCTGATCGCTCACCACGAGCTGTGTAATCGAGAAATCTTCCATGATGTTCAGGGCGTCCATGGCCATATCCGATGATTTGATCATTTTAGGGCTCTTTGTCATGATGTCCCTGGCGGTAAGGCCTGCAATGGTGTCGGTATTGTTGAGCATGCGTCGGATGTCTCCGTCGGTGATGATGCCTATTACCTTATCGTCTTCAATTACAGCGGTCACACCGAGCCTTTTTTCTGATATTTCAAAAATAACTTTTTTAACCGGTGCATCAGGCGAAACCATGGGTTTGTGGTTGTCTTCGAGCATATCTTTAACACGCAGTAACAACTTCTTACCCAACGCGCCTCCCGGATGGTATTTTGCGAAATCCTCGCTTTTGAAACCGCGGATCTCCATAAGGCATACCGCAAGCGCATCACCCATAACCAGTTGTGCGGTTGTGCTGTTCGTCGGGGCAAGATTTATAGGACAGGCTTCTGATTCAACTGTTGTATTGAGTATAAAATCGGCACCTTTTGCCAAAAACGAGTTAATGTTTCCGGTCATCGCAATTAATGTATTGCCGAAGCGTTTCAGTATCGGCACCAAAACCTTGATTTCGGGGCTGTTTCCGCTTTTCGAAATGCAAATCACCACATCGCCCGGCTGCACCATACCAAGGTCGCCATGGATCGCTTCGGAGGCATGCAGGAACATCGACGGCGTGCCTGTCGAATTCATGGTTGCGACAATTTTCTGTGCAATAATCGCGCTCTTGCCGATTCCCGTGACGATCAATCGTCCTTCGGCATGATAAATCAGTTCAACGGCTTTGGAAAAATGGTCTGTGAGCAAACCTGCGAGCTGTGCTATTGCCTGACTTTCAGAGAGAATTGTCTGACGTGCAACAGTAAGAATGTCGTGGTTTTTTGTCAAAACAGAAATAGTATAAAGTTTGTAAGTATTAAAGAAAGTTCCTATCTTTAGATTTGCAAATTTACGTAAATTCCCTTAAGTAAAGAATGAATTCAGACGAAATCGATATCTACAAAGAGTTAAAAAAGTATTTTGGTTTCAGCCAATTTAAAGGCTTGCAGGAAAAAGTCATCAGCAGCATTATTACAGGTTCCAACACATTCGTAATCATGCCTACCGGCGGTGGTAAATCACTTTGCTATCAATTGCCGGCACTCATAAAAGAAGGTACGGCGATAGTTGTTTCCCCGCTCATCGCATTAATGAAAAACCAGGTGGATGCCATCCGCAGCCTTTCTTCTGAAAACGGCATTGCGCATGTGTTAAATTCATCGCTCACCAAGACCGAAATTACCCAGGTTAAAAAAGATATTTCTTCCGGATTGACAAAGTTGCTTTATGTTGCGCCTGAGTCGCTTACGAAAGAAGAATACGTGGCTTTCCTGAAGTCCGTGCCGATCTCCTTTGTTGCGATTGATGAGGCACACTGTATTTCGGAATGGGGACATGATTTTCGTCCGGAATACCGAAATCTGCGCCACATCATCCGCCAATTGGGTAATGTGCCCATCATTGGGCTTACTGCTACAGCAACGCCAAAAGTGCAGGAAGATATATTGAAAAACCTTGATATGCCTGATGCAAATACGTTCAAGGCATCTTTTAACCGTCCGAATCTCTTTTATGAAGTACGCCCAAAGACCAAAAACGTCGAGGGGGATATCATCCGCTTCATCAAACAGAATAAAGGCAAATCAGGAATCATTTACTGTCTGAGCCGCAAGAAAGTCGAAGCCATTGCCGATGTGCTTAAGGTAAACGGAATCAGCGCGGTGCCTTATCATGCTGGCCTTGATGCCAAAACCCGCGCCAGGCACCAGGACATGTTCCTGATGGAAGATGTAGAGGTTGTTGTCGCAACGATCGCCTTTGGTATGGGCATTGACAAACCGGATGTACGTTTTGTAATCCATCATGACATTCCGAAATCACTTGAAAGCTATTATCAGGAAACCGGTCGTGCCGGCCGTGACGGCGGAGAAGGACATTGTATTGCATACTACTCCTATAAAGACGTCGAAAAGCTCGAAAAGTTCATGTCCGGGAAACCCGTCGCTGAACAGGAAATCGGTTTTGCACTGTTACAGGAAGTAGTTGCTTATGCAGAGACCTCCATGTCACGCCGTAAATTCCTGCTGCATTATTTCGGAGAGGATTTTGACAGTGAAACCGGAGAGGGCGCCAATATGGACGATAACGTCCGCAACCCGAAAACCAAAGTAGAGGCCAAAGACCAGGTAGTACAATTGCTTAAGGTAGTACGTGACACCAAGCATTTATACAAGTCAAAGGAAATTATATTCACGCTGATCGGCAAGATCAATGCCGTTATAAAAGCACACAGGACCGATACGCAGAGTTTCTTCGGGTCAGGCGAAACCTATGACGAGCGTTACTGGATGGCATTAATCCGGCAGGTTCTGGTCGAGGGGCTTTTGTCAAAAGATATTGAGACCTACGGCATCCTCAAGATAACGGAAAAAGGACTTGATTTCCTTGATAATCCCGAATCATTTATGATGTCTGAAGATCATGAATACAGCGAAGCCGAAGATGACGCGATTGTTACCGCAGCCAAAGCAACCGGTACCGCTGACGAGGTTTTGATGGGCATGCTTCGGGACCTGCGTAAGAAAGTCGCCAAAAAGCTCGGGGTACCGCCGTTTGTTGTCTTCCAGGACCCTTCACTTGAGGATATGGCGCTCAAATACCCTATTACACTCGAAGAGCTTGGAAACGTGCATGGTGTAGGGGAGGGCAAAGCCAAAAAATATGGTAAGGATTTTGTAGAACTGATCAGCCGTTATGTCGATGACAATGATATCGTCCGGCCTGATGATCTTGTAGTAAAATCCACCGGGGCCAATTCTGTCAATAAATTGTACATCATCCAGAATATCGACCGTAAGCTGCCTTTGGACGATATTGCCGCTTCGAAAGGGCTGACCATGGATGCACTGCTTAAGGAAATGGAACAGATTGTATATTCCGGTACCAAACTCAACATCAAATACTGGGTTGACGAAATGCTCGACGACGAACAGCAGGAGGAAATCCATGATTACTTTATGGAGTCGGAATCAGACGGTATTGAAGATGCACTCAAAGAGTTTGACGGCGATTATGATATTGATGAACTGCGTTTGATGCGGATTAAGTTTATCAGCGAAGTCGCGAATTAATCAATTATAAAATTCCAAATTC
>CALRKC020000214.1:0-5121 GCA_943367895.1 Erythrobacter sanguineus
TTTCAACCTGAATTCAGCGGAAACCAATGATGAGATCCAGCAGATCGCGCAGGAAGTTTCCCCAATGCTGACCTCTTTCAGCAATGACATCACGCTGAATGAGAAACTTTTCGCTAAAATCAGGACGCTATACGACCAAAAGGAAAGTCTCAACCTGACTACGGAACAAGCCATGTTGCTCGATAGAAAATTCAAAGGCTTTTCCAGAAACGGTGCATTGCTTACGGAAGACAAAAAAAATAAACTGCGTGAAATCGACACGGAGCTGGCTTCCATAAAACTGACTTTCGGCGAGAATGTCCTGGCGGAAACCCACGATTATGCCTTACACATTACCAACCCTGAAGATTTGAAAGGCTTGCCCGAAGGCACCATAGAGGCCGCAAGGCAACTGGCCGAATCCCGGAACCAGGAGGGCTGGATTTTCACGCTGGATATGCCCAGTTACCTCCCTTTTGTAACCTATGCTGAAAATCGGGCGCTGCGCAAAGAACTGGCCATTGCCGCCGGAAAAAAAGCGTTCCGGAACAATGACTTCAATAACAGCGAACTTACCCTCCGCATCGCAAACCTGCGCCACGAACGCGCGAACCTGCTGGGATATGAAACCCACGCCCATTTTGTCCTTGAAGAAAGGATGGCACAGAATCCCGCAAAAGTCACAGCCTTCCTGAACGATCTTTTAGCCAAAGCCAAGCCCGCCGCCGAACGCGAATTCGCGCAGCTTTCGGCTTTCGCAAAACAACTTGACGGGATTGAAACGCTGGAAAAATGGGATGGTTCTTATTACTCAGAGAAACTGAAGCAACAATTGTTCAGCCTCGATGATGAAATGCTGAAGCCCTACTTCAAACTTGAGAATGTATTGCACGGTGCTTTCGAAGTTGCTCATAAACTTTTCGGACTCACCTTCACGGAGGTTTCGAACATCGATAAATACCACGAAGAGGTACAGACTTTCGAAGTGCTCGACGAAACCGGGAACCTGACCGCCATTTTTTATGCCGATTTCTTTCCGCGTAAAGGCAAGCGCAACGGCGCCTGGATGACTTCCTACAAACCACAATATGTTAAGGACGGAAAGAATGAACGCCCTCACGTTTCGATCGTCTGCAATTTTACAAAGCCGACTGCCACAAAGCCATCATTGCTGACATTCAACGAAGTGACAACACTTTTCCATGAGTTTGGTCACGCATTACACGGCATGCTCGCCAACACGGTCTACCCCAGCCTTTCCGGAACCAGCGTCTATTGGGACTTTGTGGAATTGCCGAGTCAGGTGATGGAAAACTGGTGTTACGAGCCGGAAGCTTTGGCGTTATTTGCAAAGCACTATGAAACGGGCGAAGTCATTCCGCAGGAGTATGTAGATAAAATCCGTGAAAGTGCGAGCTTCCTTGAAGGCATGGCCACGCTGCGCCAGCTCAGCTTCGGACTGCTCGACATGGCGTTCCACGGCAATGATCCCGCTTCAATCAACGATATTAAAACGTTTGAAAAATCCGTTTTCGACAATACCTCGCTATTTCCTGATGTCGCGGAAAACTGTATGAGCGTATCCTTTTCCCACATCTTCAACGGCGGTTATTCGTCAGGTTATTACAGTTACAAATGGGCTGAAGTGCTCGATGCCGACGCGTTTGCCTACTTCAGTGAGCATGGCATTTTCAACAGGGAGATCGCCGATAAATTCAAGGAAAATGTACTTTCAAAAGGCGGTACCGAGCATCCGATGACGCTTTACAAGCGGTTTCGGGGACAGGAGCCCAGGCCCGAAGCACTGCTCAAACGCGCAGGATTATTATAAAATCACAACCGAAGTTTTCCGCTTCGGTTTTTTTATGGCGATTCCCGTTATGCTTCCTTCGTCGCAATAACGGGACCGGGCTGTCCGCTATATCTTTTATGGCTTTAAATATCCTCATCCAGATCAAAATCCGTGAAGCCATAAAAGGATGCCGCTTCCATCCCTATCGCAGTCCCGTGTCCCGTGGCGCATCTCCTTCGAAATTCAGATTCTTCCCGAATTTTGAAAACGAAATTATCCGGTTAAACCGATGCTGCGTTAGGGATGGCAGCGGAAATCCTTTTTGCCGTTACTGCACGCAAACTGTAACGATGCGTGACGGCAAAAAGATTGCAGCGTACAGCCCGGGCCGCAGGCAACGCCCTGACCAAAAAAAATAAACTTTCATTTATTATTGAAACTTTAAAAACTTTTATTACCTTTACACCATGGAATTCGGAAAAGCAAAAAATAAATTCATCCAAACCTGGGGCGCACTGGGTTCGCAATGGGGCATTAATAAGACCATGGCACAAATCCATGCGCTTTTGATGGTCTCTCCTGAGCCGATCTCGATGGAAGAAATTATGGAAGAGCTACAGATTTCGCGCGGTAATGCCAGTATGAACATCCGGGCTTTGATGGATTGGGGTATTGTGTTTAAGGAGTACAAACAGGGCGAGCGCCGGGAATATTACACTGCAGAAAAAGACCTTGACGAACTGGCCGTCAAAATTGCACGCGAGCGCAGTAAACGCGAAATCAAGCCTGCGCTGAAGGTGCTGAAAGAAGTCTCTTCGCACGAGCCGGACCATTCTGAAGCCCAAAAACATTTTGTAGACCAAACCGGGAAATTGTACGATTTCGTCCTGCGCGCAGACAATATGCTGGATAAAGTCACCGAAATTAAAGACAACTGGCTCGGAAGGCTTGTGCTGAAACTGATGAAATAAAAAAATTTGCTTCAATGTTTCATTTTTTTTTGAAAGTTTAAAAACATCTATATGAACCTTAACATTGCTGCCTATATTGTCTACCTCAGCCTGACCATCCTGATCATAGTCAGGGTTGGCAAAATCTGCCACAGGAATGGCACTGTGTTTGTCTCTGAACTGATTCCCGGGCATATTGATTTATGCCACAGCGTAAATGACCTGCTGCTGTTGGGGTATTATCTCCTGAATATCGGGTACTGCGCCATCACGCTGATCTGGTGGGACAACATCAACTCGGCTCCGGAGCTCGTGCTGGCCTTGGCGAAACGCACATCCTACATCATCTGTATTATTTCAGTGATGCATTACACGAACATTTTTTTCATTACGAAATACATTCACAAGATTATTAATTAAATACATTTATCATGGACACTACAAAAATCCTTATTGGTTATTTCATTTATCTTCCGGTGGCGTTAATACTGACCTGGTATGTTTCAAGGACACTTTTCAGGAACAGCAAGGTCTATATGCTGGATATCTTCCGGGGCCGCGAAGAAATTGCGCTGGCGACAAACAAACTTTTTGAAACCGGATTTTACCTGCTGAACATCGGTTTCGCATTGCGCATTCTCGAAATCCGCGGGGTCATTGAAGATTATCAAACCTTAATTGAAGAACTCAGTTACAAAATAGGCGGATTTGCCATTTATCTGGGCTTGATGCTTTTCCTGAACCTTTATTTCTTCTTCCGCGGCAAAAGGAAGGCAAAAGAAGCGCAACAGCAAAGTATCATTATCCACCGCTAAATTTCAGAAAAAATGACTGTACGCAAAATCGTGGTCGCTGCCGGAACCGGTTTCCTGGGTCAGGCAATTGTCAACCATTATAAAAATGATGGCGTGGAGATTGTCATTCTTACCAGGGCAAAATCGAAAACAGCAAATAATGTAAGGTATGTAAATTGGGATGCGGAAACGCTTTCCGGCTGGGAACACGAACTGGAAAATGTCGATATACTGATCAACCTTACCGGAAAATCCGTTGACTGCCGTTATACGCCTGCCAATAAAAAAGCGATTTTTGATTCACGGGTGAACAGTACAAAAGTCCTCAATGAAGCCGTTTTGCGCTGTAAAAACCCGCCAAGGCATTGGCTTAATGCCTCTACAGCTACCATTTACAGGCATTCGCCTGACAAACAGATGGATGAATATGAAGGTGAAATTGGTGATGATTTCTCAATGAACGTCGCCAAATCATGGGAAAAAGCATTCTTTGAAACCGAAACCCCAAAAACGTTAAAAACCGCCCTGAGGACTTCGATCGTACTCGGACAGAAAGGCGGGGCATTGGTTCCTATCGCCAACCTTGCAAAATTTGGATTGGGAGGGAAACAGGGTCCGGGAAATCAATTCATAAGCTGGATTCATGAAACTGATTTCGTGATGGCCACGGCATTTATTGCTTCAAAAAAGCTGATTGGTGTCGTCAATGTCGTTTCGCCGGCTCCCGTGAAAAATACGGAATTCATGAGCACCCTGCGCAACGTACTTAATATTCCATTTGGTTTGCCGCTGGGTAGAAAACTGCTGTCATTTGGCGCACGGATTATCGGAACCGAGACAGAACTGGTACTCAAAAGCCGGAATGTCATCCCTAAAAGGCTACAGGAAAATGGGTTTGATTTTAAATTCGCTACTTTGGAGGGGACATTAAAAAATTTATGCAAATGACTTCCATCCGATTAACAACGGTAATTTATGCCCCGATTGAACTGGTTTTCAATGTGTCGCGAAATCTTGACATTCATAAGGAATCGGTTTCACAAACAAACGAGAAGATTATCGCAGGACGAAAATCAGGCCTCATTGAACTCAACGAAACCGTCACCTGGAAAGGCAGACATTTTGGGATTTACCTGACACACAAAAGCAGGATTACAGCGATGGATTTCCCCATGTATTTCACTGATGAAATGGAAGAAGGCTGTTTCAAATCTTTTCGGCACGACCATTGCTTCGAACAAAGGGACGGCATGACGCTAATGAGAGACAACATTGATTATGAAACGCCTTTTGGTATCTTCGGACGCTTTTTTGACAAATTACTTCTAAAAAAGTACCTGACCGATTTGATCATCCATAGGAATCAAAAACTTAAAACGCTATCCGAACAGCACCAACAAGGCCCACCAGAAAATGGGAATGGCCTCTACCCAGAAGGCGGAGTAATACCTTGATTTCCTTTCACTGGCGAAAACCAGAAATAAAATCAAAACCGAAACCATCGTGAGATTAACCCAAAGCCGGCTTTCATTAACGTTTTGCTGCAAAAATTCAAGCAGGTAAAACGGAATCAACAACGAAAGTCCAAGCTGTTTTGTACGCCTCA
>CALRKC020000215.1:0-5113 GCA_943367895.1 Erythrobacter sanguineus
ATTTCGAAAAATGAACCAACAAAATTTGTTAATTAAATAATTCACAAAAATGAAAAAAACTACTAAATTTTTGAAAAAGACGCTGTTTGTAGTAGCCCTACTACTATACAACCTCTCTTTTTCACAATCCGGAAGCCTGACCGGAAAAGTGACAGATGCCAAAGGCGAGCCTGTTATAGGTGCCGATGTTGTTTTAGACAAGCCAGCTAAATCAACCGCAACAGATGCAAACGGAAACTACAGTATTTCCGGCTTGACCGACGGCAATGTATCGGTTACCGTGTCTTTCATTGGATTTGCCACACAGCGTAAGACAGCTGTCATTAATGGGAAAACCACTGTAGACTTCCAGATGGAGGAGGATTCCAAAAAATTGGAGGAAATTGTTGTTACCGGTGTTGTCAACCCAAGAGCAAAACTGAAATCGAGTGTTTCGCTGACTACTTTGGATGTAAAACAGGTTGAACAGTCCGCTCCAAGATCGACCGCAGAAATATTCAGGACGATTCCCGGTATCCGTTCCGAATCTTCCGGTGGCGAAGGAAATGCCAATATCTCGGTTCGAGGTGTGCCAATTTCTTCAGGAGGTTCCAAATATTTACAAATTCAGGAAGACGGTTTGCCCGTATTGTTGTACGGCGATATCGCTTTTGCAACGGCGGATATCTTTACCCGATTTGACAGGAATATCGCTAAAATTGAAGCCATTCGCGGTGGTTCTGCTTCTACCCTGTCTTCAAATGCTCCGGGTGGTATCATAAATTTCATCAGTAAAACCGGAAAAACGGAAGGCGGCAGCATGGTAACCAGTTTCGGTCTGGATTACAGTGATTTCAGAACGGACTTAGAATACGGTGCCCGCATAGGAGACGGATTGTATTTTCATGCAGGCGGGTTTTACAGAACCGGGGAGGGTGTAAGAAGCCCGGGATTTACAGCCAATAACGGTGGCCAGTTCAAGATGAACTTTACAAAAGAATTCGAAAGCGGTTCCGTCACGGTATATGCAAAATTCTTAAACGACCGCGCGGCAGCTTACATGCCAATGCCAATCAAAGTAACCGGAAGCAACGCCAATCCAAATTGGGACAGCGTCAGCGGTTACGATGCGACGTCAGGAACACAGCAATCTCCTTATTTAATGCACAATGTGGGATTGGATGGCGACGGAAACGTTCGAAGGGGCAATGTTGCCGATGGAATGCACCCTGTGTCTAAAACCATTGGGGCTTCTGTTAACTTTGAGCTGGCCGAAGGATGGAAAGTTACCAACAATGGACGCTTTTCATCTAATAGCGGACAATTTATTACACCATTCCCGGCAGAAGTAGCGGCTGCCGCAACGATTGCTGAATCGTTTGGCGCCGGGTCCACCTTAACTTACGCGAACGACGGATCTGCCTTCAACAACCCGAATGGGCTGGTTTCCAGGATTCATATGTTTGACGTTCAGCTGAATAACTTTAACAACTTCATGAACGACTTAAGGATTACCAAAAAACTGGACAAAGTGGGGATTACTGCCGGATATTTCAAATCCATACAGAATATTTCGATGTCTTGGTTGTGGAACTCTTACTTGCAGGAGGTCTCTGACAATAATCCGCGTCTGATCAACGTAACCGATGCGTCAGGAAATTCGCTTTCTGCAAACGGTTTATATGCTTACGGTGTTCCATTCTGGGGCAACTGTTGTAACAGGAACTATGATACTCAATATAATGTTTCCGCACCCTATGCCAACGTATCATTTGATGCCACCGAAAAACTGTCATTAGAAGGCGGTGTTCGTTTTGACATGGGGCAGGTAAATGGCTCGTTCGCAGGTTCGTCACAAACGGTTTACGACATCAACAACGACAATGTGATTTCAGCACCTGAAAGCAGTGTTTCGGCTATCAATACAGCCAATACCACTGCGGTAGATTACGACTATGATTACGTATCCTATACATTGGGCGGTAACTACCTGATTGATGCCAGACAATCCGTCTTTGCCCGCTACAGTAAAGGAGCTTCGGCTAAAGCAGACCGCATTTTATTCTCAGGTTTAAACTACCTTGACGGAGACAAAATCAACGCGCTGGATTTTCTGGCACAGGCAGAAATCGGATACAAAAGAAAATTTGACAAAGGATATGTTTACGCGACCTTATTCAGTTCAACAACTACGGAAGAAGGCGGATTCGAAGCAACTTCCAACAGCATTATCGAAAACGATTACCGTTCTATGGGTCTCGAATTAGAATCGTCTTACAACGTAAACAGTGACCTGAACCTTCGTGGCGGTTTTACCTATACAAAGGCCGAAGTAACGTCGGGAGCCAATGATGGCAACGAACCAAGAAGGCAACCCAAAATGATGTATAATTTCATTCCAACCTACAAATTCTCACAGGGCAAAAATATTTTGGGATTAAGCTTCATCGGACAAACCAAAGCCTATGCGCAGGATAGTAACGAACTTGTGATGAATGGTTTTGTAATCGTAAACGGATTTGTTGAAGTGGGCATCACTAAAGGACTGTCGTTAAATGTAGCCGGAAATAATTTGTTCAATACTTTGGCAATTACCGAAGCGGAAGAAGGAAGCATCACCGCCAATACCACAAATATTGTCAGGGCAAGGCCTTTGCCGGGAAGATCACTTTCTATGGCACTGTCTTACAAGTTCTAAGTAATAGATTTCATGTTTAATTTGTTTAATTCCTGTACCGTAGTACTACGGTATGGGAATTATTTTATCCAAAGAATCGCTACCTTTAATTACTTCTTAAAAGCTTCAATCATGAAAAAATCAGTGGCCCTTTTGTTCTTTTTGGTGCTTGTAACCAGTAGTGGTCTATTTGCGCAGGATGGTAAAAGCAATACCGCAACATCGGAGAAAAAGGTATTAATTGTATACGGCAGTGATGAATGCCATCATTGTACCGATACCAAAAAATACCTCCGGGAAAACAAGATTGAATTCGTTTTTTATGACATCGATAAAAATCAGGAGGCTTTGCAGGAAATGTTATCCAAACTGAAAAAAGCCAACATCAGTGTCAGCAACCTGGCAATCCCGGTAATTGATAAACAGGGTGTTATATTCACCAATAACATTCCATTCGAAGCATTCCTTCAGAAACTAAATTAAGTTATGAGCAAGAAAATAAACCTGGGCTTTTGGCAAATCTGGAATATGAATTTCGGTTTCTTCGGAATCCAGTTCAGTTTCGGTTTACAGCAGAGCAACATGAGCGCCATTTACAAATACCTCGGTGCCGACGAAGGAAGTTTGCCCATGCTCTGGCTTGCCGGACCCATTACCGGATTGATTGTCCAGCCGATAGTTGGCGCAATAAGTGACGGTACCTGGTCTCCTAAATTCGGAAGGCGAAAGCCCTTCTTCTTAATCGGAGCCTTGTTGTCCAGTATTGCGTTATTGCTGATGCCTTTCTCAAATACGCTGTTTATGGCTGCCAGTTTGCTTTGGATTTTAGACGCCGCCAATAACGTTGCCATGGAACCTTATCGCGCTTTCGTAGCGGATAAACTCAGTGAAAAGCAGATTTCGCTTGGTTTCCTGATGCAGAGTTTTTTTACCGGTTTCGGAATTACATTGGCCAACTTCACGCCTGCAATTTTGGTCTCATTGGGTTTTTTAGCCATAACCGATAAAATGGACAATGGGATCCCGGCCTACACGTATTGGGCATTTTTTATCGGCGCGTTCGCTTCGATTTCCTCCGTACTGCTGTCCGTCATGACCACAAAAGAATACCCGCCTTCCGCAGCGGAACTGGCAATAATAAAGGAAAAGAAAAAGGAGCATATCTTTAAAACGGTTTGGAACGATATCGCTGAGGCCTTTCGGACGATGCCGCTTACGATGAAACAATTGATCCCGGTCAAATTCTTTACCTGGTACGCCATGTTCTGCTATTGGCAATACATCACTTCCTCGTTGTCGTTGTCGTTATTCGGTACTACAGACCAGGCTTCAGCAGCGTTTTCAAAAGCGCAGCTATTAACCGGAAGTCTAAATGGGACATACAACATAATCTGTTTTATGGTCGCTTTTTTATTGGTGCCGCTGGCGTTGAAAATTGGCGCTAAAGGTGTTCATTTCATCGCTTTATCGTTAGGTGGCATCGGATTATTGCTGATCCCATTGTTAAACAACACCGACGTGCTTTTCATCATGCACAATCCCTTTGGCGATAATATTCCGGTAACCACTATTTTCCTCTACTCTTTTGGCTTGGGAATTTCCTGGGCGTCGACGATGGCAATGCCTTATCAGCTGCTGGCAGGGTCGATTCCAAAAGAAAAAACCGGCGTTTATATGGGCATTTTTAACATGTTCATCGTGATTCCTATGGCCATCCAAATCCTGACAATGCAATATTTTGTGTACGATTGGCTGGGAAACAATCCGACAAACGTGATCAAACTTGCAGGCGTGTTCCTAATTATTGCGGGCGTGCTGACACTTTTCATTACGGTTAAGAACAAAAATCAAATAGTACAAGGTGAATAATACTGCCTACGATAAAGCCATTCAATTACTTCAGGACGTCATTTCGCCCTGCGGTTTTTTAGCCAGTGCCGAAAACACGACCAATTATAACAGGGTCTGGGCAAGGGACGGTGTCATCTGCGGATTGGCAGCATTGGCGTCGAATGACGAAAAGCTCATTACAGCGTTCCGGCACACTTTGGAGACACTGGCCCAAAACCAACATGCCATCGGAACCATTCCTTCAAATGTTTTGACTACAGCAGACAAAACGGAAGTCAGCTATGGCGGCCTTGCGGGAAGGGTTGATGCAGTGACCTGGTTTATTATCGGGGTTTGTCAATATGCCTATTTCAAATCCGACAACGCTTTTGTAGCCCAATATCAGTCTGAAATTGAAAAAGGACTGAACCTTCTGGACGCGTGGGAATTCAACAACAAACACCTGGTTTATGTGCCGCTTTCCGGGAATTGGGCAGACGAATACATCACTGATGGTTATGTTTTATACGATCAACTATTGCGAATCTGGGCTTTAAGATGTTATAATTATTTTGCCAAAAGCCAAGCCATTAATGACAAGGCAGCGCAGATAATTCATCAAATACA
>CALRKC020000216.1:0-5100 GCA_943367895.1 Erythrobacter sanguineus
TAAAAAAGTGGCTTACTAGTTAAGTACTTTTTAGCTGATATAAAAGCCTCCTTCGGGAGGCTTTTTTATTTTACAAACAGATAATATTTCGATAACATCAGGACTTTCTCAAGCGGGTACTTTTGCAAAAACTTTACCAAATGAGATACTTTTACGCCTTGCTATGCACCCTGCTCCTTACGACGGTCTCTTGTACTTCGGACAGGGATATCACTGAAAACGTCGTCATCACCGATCCTGACGCTGTCCTTGTACACTATTGGAATTTCAATTCTCTTCCTTCAGGTACCCTAACCGAAGCTTTACCAGACATTTCCCTGATTCCGGGATCAGCTGCCATAACTTATGAAGGGACTGGAGCCGGTTACATGGATGATTTTGCTCCGGGTTATGCTACGAATGCCAGAAACTCGGACGCGGATGGATCAGGGTTACGCGCGAGGAACCCAAGCGACACCCGTTCGCTGATGATTGCTGTTCCCACAACCGGATTCAAAAAAGCCGTACTCAAATTTGCGACCGCGCGAAGCGGGTCGGGTGCCACAACACAAAGCTATAGCTACAGCACCGATGGCATCAATTTTATCACGACCGATTTAACAACAACATCATACAATGCCCCTGAAGATCCGGTTAATGATTTGGTAACGCTGGACTTCAGCAACATTCCTTCAACAGATGACAACCCTGAGTTTAAGATCAGAATCAATTTTGGTGGCGACAACGCCGGTGGGGAAACAGGAAACAACCGCTTCGACAACTTGACACTTGAGGCAGTTCCGCTTACGGCAGCTACTGCCCCATCAAACTTAAGCTACACAGCCGAAAGTGCATTCACGATAAACAATCAGATAGTGCCGCTTTCCCCAACAGTAACCGGACAGGTAATCTCTTACTCCATCGCCCCTGCCCTGCCTGATGGATTGTCAATCGATTCAGGTACAGGAATAATCAGTGGTACGCCTACGACTTTAAGTCCATTAACTGCCTACACTGTTACGGCATCCAACGCTACAGGATTCACCACAGCTCCTTTACATATTGAAGTAATCCCTGTTCCTGCCGCTGCCCTGCTTCATTACTGGAATTTCAACGCGCTGCCGACAGGAAATCTCACAACTGTAAATGCGGACTACAGCCTGATTGCCGCAGGTTCCGCTGCCATAACTTATCCCGGAACCGGTGCGGGCTACATGGACCAGGTTACGCCGGGTTCAACATTGAATTTACAAAACGGAGACGCTGAAGGTCTGGGCTTGCGGGTACGAAATCCAAGCAACACCAGAAATCTTGACATCAAGGCACCAACGTCGGGTTATACCAATATTGTGATAAAGTTTGCAACCGAACGGACCGGATCGGGCGCCACGGAACAACAGTATTCTTATTCTACGGATGGCGTTAATTTCGTCACTTCAGGGCTGCCCATGACGACATCCAATCCGCCTGCCGAGCCAAATTTCGGACTCGTAACCATCGATTTAAGCGGAATTACAGGTGTTGCCGACAATCCGAATTTCGTCTTCAGAATCAATTTTGGTGGCACGACCGCCTCAGGCAGCAGCGGAAACAATCGTTTTGACAACCTAACCATACACGGAAATAATCTATGATCAATCTTAAATACGCATTGCCTTTATTGTTGTTGCAAACCGCAGTTCAGGCACAAAAATCCATTGAGATAAAACCTGAAAGAAATATTTCGCTGGAAATTCCTGAACCTTCAGATGCATGCATCAGCCCTGACGGAAAAAAAATATACATCGTCAGTGATAATGGCTATTTATTTGAAACGGATACCGAAGGCAAAATCATCCGCAAAGCCGATTATACCGGAATGGATAATGAAGCGGTTTATGCCGATGCTCAATTCATTTATGCCGTAGAAGAAGCTACGCGAAAAATACGTGTATTCGACGCCGCTACATTAAAAGTGACCCGAACGGTGACATTGTCCTACTCCGGTGGAAGAAACAAAGGTTATGAGGCCATCACTTTCAACAAGGCAAAAAACAAATTCCTCCTCTTTACCGAAAAGGACCCAGTATATCTTTTTGAACTGGATGCCGATTTAAAAATTGAAAATGAAATCAACCTCGGTAAAATGGCCCGTGATATTTCAGCAGCGACTTATTATGACGACCACCTTTGGCTTTTAAGCGATGAGGACAGGACTGTTTTTAAGCTGAACCCGAACACTTACCAAGTAATTTCAAAATGGATATTGCCTTTAATAAATCCTGAAGGCCTGGCCTTTGATAAGGACGGGAATATGCTTGTGCTTTCAGATGATATGAAAAAACTATACTTCTTTAAAAACCCTGAAAAACAATAACATGAAAAACATATTTACTTCCTTTATCTTATTGTTAACGGTTTCGGGTGCTTTTGCCCAGTTGACGATTTCGAATGGGAATCACGTCCTTGAAATCAGTGGAAGCGTATCAGCCTACTACAATTACCGCGATTTGAAATCTGGCGAAGTTGAAAAAAACAAAGATCGTTTTAAGCTTCGTGATGCCCAATTGCAATTGGAAGGCCGCATCGGGAACATTTGGGAATATGAACTTCAGATGGACTTTGCCGATATGTCGGCCAATAACAACAATGCCGAGCCGGATCCTGAAAACCCGGGGCTTATGGATGCCTATATCAAATACAAAGGCCTGAAATTTATGGATGTACAGGTAGGCTATGGCAAATTATTCTACTCAAGGAATTCGATGGTACCGTTCAGTTTTTCACCATATTGGCAGAGGGCCGACCTGATCCGCGGCGATGTTTTTAGCCGAAGGGATGTAGGCGTCACCGTGATGAAAGATTTCCTGAACCAACGTCTGAATGTTTATGCGGGCATTTACACCGGTCTTGGTGAAGTTTCCCTAAACGGCGACAACGATGCCAGCGGGCAGCCGGAATATGCTGCCAGGATTGACTTCTCTTACCCCTGCAGGTACCGCTACCGGGAAATCGACGACAGGATTACGCCAGTACCAATGTTTACCGTTGGTATTAACGGACGCTATGCTAATAAAACCCTGCCGGAAGGTGAGGTATTCCCCGCCAATGCCGAGGGTGAATATGGCCTGAAGGTCATCAATGGCAAACACTACATCTATGGTTTTGACGCCGCGTTCCAGTACATGGGCTTCTCCGGGCAATTTGAAATGCACCAGATTAAAGGAGAACCTGCATTGGCTAACGATCCTTTGTTACACAATCTTACCCAGGCCCAGACCGGAGGATACTTCCTCGCCGGAGGTTATGTGGCGCAGCTGAACTATTTCGCCAAAAGCATAAAGACGATTCTTTCTGCAAGGTATGAATCGCTGGATCTTAATGATTTGGTGAAAGGAAATTCGAGACGTTTTTCGCCGGCCATCGCCTATCAGATTGACGGTTTTGATGCTATGATAAAATTTCAGTACTTTAACATCCTGAAAGAGGAGACTGTAGACCCATTTAAATGGAAGGAACAATACAGGATCGGAATTCAGCTAAACTTTAAATAAAATTGATATGATTAAAAAATTACTTTTCACTTTTCTGCTGGTTGTTTCCGCAAATGGTTTTGCGCAAATCAGTACTTTCCCCGCAACAGAAAGTTTTGACGCCACCTTTACAGAAGGCACAGATGTTGTATTTATCCCGAACTGGACCGGAAACACTGTTAATCCAACTGCTACAGCCACAAGGATTTTCAGGGAAGAAACCGACTACAACTCGGCTCCTGCTGCTTTAAGCATTATCCCAACCAGTGGTTTTACAGGCGATGTGCGTGTCAATCTTGATATGACTTCCGCACAATCACTGGCAATAAGCTTCATGGCAAAATCCATGCTGAACGGTGCCGGAACCAGGGATGTGGTGCTGACTATGGAAACCTCGATTGATGCAGGCACTACATGGATCGGAACCCAGCAGGTGCTTTCACTGCCCAATGAAAATCAGGCAAACTTTACCGCTTTCAGTTATGCAATACCTGCAGCAGCGAATAATCAATCAAACGTATGGGTTCGTTTCTCTGTAACACGAGGCGATGTAGGTACTTCTACCGCAGCAAAGCTGGTAATTGACGATATCAGTATTGCACAGTCCACCACACCACAGCTTTCGGTTGATGAGACTTCAATGACCTTCAACCAGGTCCTGGGTACACCATCCCCGACGCAGACGGTAAACGTTTCCGGAAGCAATCTTACGGGCGATATTACACTGAATGCCACGGCTGATTTTGAGATTTCGTTGTCCCAGGCCACAGGCTTTACCAACGCGCTCACCCTGACTCCAAACACCGGCACAGTAGCGGAAACAGTGGTTTATGTTAGGATGAATGCTGCAGCAGCCGGAGATTTTACGGGTACACTGACTATAGCGACAGCCGGAGTTACGGATGCCGCAGTTGCGCTTTCAGGAACCAATACTGAGATAAATCTTACTTATCCCCAGCCGCTTTTTGTAACAGGGAATCATTCAATCTTTACAGAATGGGATCCCGCTTCAGCAATCAATACCTTCCCTAATAATATGGCATTCTGGACGCATGCGGTCACTGATCCTGACCTTACGGTGCCGTTTACAGAAGACTGGCACTGCCTGTATAATTTGACTAACAGGGCCAGATTCTTTGGCGAAGGCGAAAATGGGGTTTCATTTGTGAATACCGGAAATCCTCAATTCACAGGTGTTTGCGATGGTTCCGATCCGACACAGGCTGCCGGTGATATTATAGACAACGGCCGTGTAGGCGCATTAGTGCTCGCATTAAACACTGCACCGGCAATCGGTCCGCAACCGCCTGTAGTTCTATCAGCTGATATTACCTGGACAGCGAGAACCATCCTGAAAAACAACCGTGTTTACGGATTGAGAATGCAGTACCGTATCACCGATGGAAATGCAAATTTAAATGAGGGATGGACAGAATTTCCGACGACTCAGGAATACATCAGCGGCGATGACAATACATTTCAGACCTTTACTACCCCACTTCCTGTAGACGCTATCGGCAACGAAGTGCTGATCAGATGGGTATACTACTACATCAGCGGTACGGGTAGCCGTGCGCAATTGGCTTTGGACGACATCGGGATTAGTAAT
>CALRKC020000217.1:0-5080 GCA_943367895.1 Erythrobacter sanguineus
AGTGATTACACCACACAAAACGGTGCAGTTGCATTGTTGCTCAGTCACCCGTCACTCAGAAATTAGCTACCGTTATGATTCCGCAGCACACCATTCCGATTATCAGCAGGTTGAATACGGTACGGGGTTTCTGTACTGAAATAACGGAACCGTTAAACGCAAGGCATACCATGACAACGAGGAACAGCTGTATCATTTGCAGCAATCCGGTTCCGTGCCTCAGTACGGCCATAGCAGCGATGCCGCCGGCACAACTTTGTACCAGTACGCCCATGGCGCAGCTTCCTAAAAATCCTTTTTCAAAATTACGGTAGATGTGTTCGTAAGTGCTCATAATTCCTGTGTTTTAAATTATGAGGTAAAATTAGCGTTGCTGCTTTGGAAAAAATATGACGGAAATCACTTCTGGGGAAGAAGTTTGCAGTGTTGATCTTTATTTTTAAGACATGGCGTGTTTTGCTGCGTAATCGAATACAGAAGGAAAGGTACTGCAGGTTGCAAATTATTCAACTATACCAAACTTCTTCCCCTGACCTGATCACACGTACCACCACCGGCCCCTCTCCACTAAAGAGGGGATTGTTTGTGGTGGGGTAAGACCTGCCATTGGCAAATCCGGATTACCTCGATGGCAGCAGTAGTGTTTCCGATTTTCTTGCCGAAGCGTTACCATAGCTGATGGTTACTTTCACCGATCCCGCTTCTTCGTAGACTTTGTCCACTTTCAGGGCAACCAGGTTTTTCAAGGTGTACAGCTTGCAGTCCATTCCCTCGCCAGATTCACAGTTTGTAATGAACAGCGTGGCCGCAACTTCATCGGTTTCACTGCTATGGTGTTTGCCATCAACATCCTTTGCCGTAATGACGGTTACCATATTGTTTTGGAAGGTGAATTTTTCCCACGCACTGATGCTTCCCAAAAGCGCTGTCATGGCTTTGTCTTTGACTTCCACCGGCTGTAGTTTTTGTGCATGGGTGGCGCTCAGGAAAAGGAGCAAGGCCAACTGGATGGTTGTTTTCATATATTTGGTTTAGGAATAATCTCATTAACAACAGTGTTACGCTAAAGCGGCCAGTCTGTAATCAGGTTACGAATTTTTATCCAGATACCCAATCACCTTGCGATACAGCTTAATCACATAATAAACCACCGCTATTGTTAGCAGTATCTGTATGATTACAAGGGCTGATGACCAGATATAAAACCAGGTACCGAAGATTGCTTCCGTTTTTGTTTCTAAGTTTGTCATATAACAAATTTTATTGTTGGTTACGTGAATATCTCACCAGTGAGAATGATTACTATCAATGCCACAATCCTAATTTTCAGGATTGTTTTACGTTGACTTGAAATCAATAAGAGTGATATCATTACTCATTTCCTCACTGACAATTCTGTTCCAGGCCGTGGTCTCTTCCTAACATTGTCTCAAAGCGTTACCACAAAGCATTTTTGCTATAACGGATTTGCAGACTGTAACCCGCTGGCAAGTTTTCAATATTACAACATCGTGTTTTTCAAAACAGCTGGAAAGAATAATAAGGCAGATCACGATTACAATCTTAATCACCTTTCCCGGATTTGACCGCATAGTGTTATCGTCTTGCCTAACCAAACCCCTCTAAAATAAGAGGGGAGTGTTACGGTTAGTATTGCTACTTATTCAGGTATCTTAATATACTCCGAACCAGCTTTGTTATGACATAAATTACCGCTATTGCAAGTATGACAATAAATATCTGCCACAATAAAAGTCCAACGCTAAAATCATTTACTTGTTTTTCCATATTATTAAGGTAATCTAACGGCAGATATAATCGTGCCATTTGTTTTGTTCAATTTAATTTGATAATGGACACCGGGTTCGGTATATACTGTTCCGATACCTTCAAAAACGACATTATAATGCATATCGCCAACAACATTAATCGTCACCACATTCCCTGAAATACTAATATCATAGTTTGTCTGCTCCCAGTTGAAGGCGACAGTGAAGCCATAATCAGAGGATGAGACATCTACAACCTCATATGGTTGCATTTTTTGCTTAATATTAACCCTAATTCCTCCAAAGATACCATTTTTGGCGAATTTTATTATTGCTGTCTTTTCTTGCTGATCCTGCTCATATTCTGTTGAAGCCTCGTCATCTTTGTCAAGAAAAGTTTGAAATTCGTCAACATTTGGAAAGGTCAATGCATTATCGTCTGTAACCGATTCATCTACAGTAAACTCCCCGCCATTTGCGGCAGCCAATGCCACAAGATCCGCTATTTTCAGTTCGTTTTCGGGAGTAAAATGCTCCAACAGGTAGTTGACTAATGAGCTGTAACTGTCCTGATGTGCCCGCGCCCATCGCTGCTGCTCTGTGCTTAGCAGATTGTGAAAGGCCACGGCGCGCTCCTTACGTATTTCCGCCACGGCGGTATTCTTGATGTTGGGTTCAAATACATACCCGCCCGGAGCTACGTAAATCGGTTGTGGGCCGGTATGGCTGTTACCACCGCTACCTCCATAATCGGGATTTTCTACCAGCACAGCGGACAGGTATTGTTCTGTTTCGATCTTACAGAAGTTCAAACTGTCATAGTCTACACAAAGACTGCAGTTGTCACAAACGCCCGAAGCACACTCGCCCGTGCCTGTGCAGTGCCGGTATTCGACAAAAACGGTGAAACAGCCGCTTCCCCTTGCAGCGCTGCTGTAGAGTTCGTTCGCCGTACCCTGGAACTTTCCACTAGTCTCAGGATTGCGAATCAGCTCCATAATCACATAGTTCCAGCCGCTGCCGTTGTTGTAGACAATCAGGTTGAAGTCGCTGGTGGATGTCACTACCTTGGGCATGATGCTGAAGGTATAGGTCGTCTTTTCATCAATAACCGTCTTTTTAATCACCTCCATGTCGATGATAAAATCACTCATTTCGTAGGAACCGTCCGCATTGCGCTGTGCCGTGCCCGGATTTTTGGGAATACTGATGGTATTGATGTTGTTGTTGCCCGTAGCCAGTTTGAGTGCGGCTATGGCGTCCTGGTCTGCAGTGGTGTTTTTGGCCTGTGTCTGTGTATCGTTGGTGCAGGCGGTGATTACGGTAAACGCTATGGCAGTCAACAGCGACCACCACGTTATTTGCTTTTTGTTTGGCATGATAAATTAATTTAAACGTTTTAAAAATATTTTGTTTTCCTCGTATAGAGGCTTGTCCCCGTCGTGTTAAGGGCCTGCAGTCCCAAAACGCAATCGTAACGTGCACGGCAGTGAACTACAAAAAGCCACATGCGCATAGGCACAATTCAATATTGAATACAAATAGGGGATCTTGGACACACCGCCTCAACTCCGACTTCGAGGGTATTAGGGATACCCGTCACTTACGGCTGATTAGTGGAAGTGTGAAGCAAATATAATAATTATTTTTAATTATTGTCAAAATTGACAATTTATTTTATTGATTGTGACGGACTTTCACGTCGTGGAAGAAACAGCAAAGCAATACAACATCAAATTTGGAGCGCATTTCCAGTCGCTCATGGCCAAACACGGCAAAGATGTCCTGACCGTCGCTTCCATTGGTAATATTGAGCAAAAGCAGGTGTACCGCGTACTCAAAGGCGAACATTCTGCTTCCATGAAAACGATTCTCGCTTTGGCGAAAGGGCTGGGGGTAAAGCCAAAGGAGTTGTTTGACTTTGAGTTTGACCTGGGCTAATCCCATCCATTGCGCGATAAATGCCCCGCTTCCCGGCTGCACCTGATATCCTTATGCCTGCCGCATTCTTCCCAACGCATCGCCGGTTCTTATGATACATAAAAAAAACGCCCCTCATGGAGGGGCGTTTCTATGCTATCAGGTGATCACTATTGTTTCACCACTTTTTGGTTGATGACACCATTTACCGTAGTCACCTTGAACAGGTATACGCCTGCATTAACGTTAGAAAGGTCAATGTCGCCATTGCCGCTTCCGAGTTCCTGCGTGCGGATCAGCCTGCCATTCATGTCAAATACTGTTACCATTGCGGTATCGGCTGTCGTAGTAACCCTTACCGAACCCTTTGTAGGATTTGGATAAAGCACTACGCTGCCTTTCTCAATTGTATCGATACCCAGGAATACCGCAAGCACTGCCGCATCGCTGGTCGCAGTACAGCTGCCGTTGGTAATGACTACCCTGAACATGGCTCCATTTGCCTGGAGTGTTACCAGTGCAGCACTGAGTACCAATGTGTCTGTATCGGTACCGCTGACGCCGTTTCCTTCCGGGATGTCCAGCCAGCTTTGTCCGCCATCAATACTTCCCTGCCATTGGTAGCTGCCTGCATTGTCCGCAGCTACAGAGAACGTTGCAGGATTGCCCTGTGCAACCTCGGCATCCACAGGCTGCTGTGTAATGACCGGGGTAGTTGTGATCGTCAGTTCCAGTGTTTCTGTATTGCAGCCGTTTACCACCTCATAGGTACCAGATTCGGTATAGGTGATTTCGGTCTGGTTCCACATATAGCTGTCGCAGGCACTGATTACAGTGGTGTTCGATGTAATCGGTATGATAGCCAGTTCCAATACTTCAGTATGGCAACCGTTTACATACTCATAAACACCCGATTCGGTGTAGGTTACATCGTTCTGGCTCCAGGTATAACTGCCGCAGGTATTGATTTGCGTCAGGTTCGTGGTAGATGGTATAATTGTCAGTTCCAATGCCTCAGTATGGCAACCGGTTACGATTTCATACATGCCTGATTCAGTGTACGTCATACCATTTGCATCCCAGGTATAGCTGTCGCAGGCGATGATAGCCGTAATATTTGCAGTAGAAGGAGTAATTGTCAGTTCCAGTGTCTCCGTATTGCAGCCGTTTATCATTACATATGTTCCTGACTCGGTATAGGTGATTTCAGTCTGATTCCAGTAATAGCTGTCGCAGGCATTGATTACGGTCGTATTCGATGTAATCGGTACAATTGTCAGTTCGAGTACCTCAGTATGGCAGCCGTTTACAACCTCATAAACGCCGGATTCGGTATAGGTCACATCGTTCTGGCTCCAGGTATAACTGCCGCAGGTATTGATTTGCGTCAG
>CALRKC020000218.1:0-5061 GCA_943367895.1 Erythrobacter sanguineus
CGGATGCAAATATAGAAACCTTTTTCTGTTTGAAAAAACTATTTTGCAAAAAAAGTGTTTAATTTTTTCGCTGGTTTATTTAAGCACTCTTAATCAGTGTGTTTCGACTGGAAATAATTTCGTAACCAATGAAATAAAGCGCTTTCGCATTCGACGAAACCATCAGGCAGGCGCTAAGTATCCAACAAAAAAAAACCATAAAGACGCTTTTTTAACCTGTTTTCAAACTAAAAGAACGAAGGACCGCGGACATATCCCGAATTCCGTTGTTCACGTCGTAACCCGCACCATCGCTTTGAACCCGAACGCTTCCAATTCGAATCATGCTTTTCGGTGCAATTTCGTCAGGCCTGAACTTTTGCACTGAAACTTCCTATATTTGTCTAAATAACGTTTAAAATGAAAAAAAGCTTTCTCCTGCCCCTACTGCTGTTGCTGATTTGCTGCAAAAAAGAAGAAACCCAAAAAGAAACCGCCTTACGCAGTGCCGTTAAAGACGAACACTCCTTTTCCGAGCCATCGAAGGCCGTCGCCAGACACCTTGATCTCGACATCAGTGTGAATTTTGACACACAAACAGTCTCCGGAAAAGCGTCATGGCGTATCGAGAATATCAGCAAAGGCAATGAAATCATCTTTGATGAAAACACGCTTGATATACAAAAGGTAACGCTTGGCGATGATGAAAAACCGACTGAGTTCCACCTCGGAAGCGAAGTCGAATTCCACGGAAAGCCGCTGCACATCAAAATCGAACCCAATACGACCAAAGTCAACATCTACTATAACACTACAAAAAACGCGGTGGCACTGCAGTGGCTGAACCCCTTACAGACCGCCGACAAAAAACATCCGTTCCTTTTCTCGCAGGGCGAAAGCATCTGGTCCCGTACCTGGATTCCGTGCCAGGACTCCCCATCGGTGAAATTCACCTACAACGCCAAAGTCGCTGTCCCAAAAGACCTGATGGCGGTTATGAGTGCCGAGAATCCGCAGCAGAAAAACGAAACCGGCGTATACACCTTCAAACAGTCCAAAGCGATTCCTTCTTACCTGATGGCGATTGCAGTCGGCGATCTGCAGTTCCAGTCTATTGACAACCGCACCGGTGTTTATGCCGAGCCTTCAGTGCTGAAAAAAGCCGCCTTCGAATTTGCGGAACTCGGGACCATGGTTAAGGCCGCAGAACAACTATACGGCAAATACCGCTGGGGTCGCTACGATGTGCTGGTATTACCACCGAGTTTCCCTTATGGCGGCATGGAAAATCCAAACCTGACGTTCCTTACGCCGGGCGTATTGGCAGGCGACCGTTCGCTGACAAGCCTGCTCGCACATGAGCTCGGGCACAGCTGGAGCGGCAACCTCGTGACCAATGCGACCTGGGATGACATCTGGCTCAATGAAGGTTTTACCACTTATGTAGAACACCGCATTGGTGAAGCCGTGTTCGGAAAGGCCGAAGCCCTGATGCAGGATGTGCTGAGCCGCAAGGTACTGGCAGATAACATGATCGAATATGGAAAGAAGAACCCTGATACCCGACTTAAAATCAGCACTTCGGGCAGAAACCCTGACGACGGACTTAGTGACATCCCTTATGAAAAAGGATATGCCTTCCTGCAAACGGTTGAAGCCATTGTAGGCCGGGAAAAGTTTGATACATTCATCAAATCCTGGTTTGATGACCATGCCTTCCAGTCCGTAACTACCGAAGATTTCGTAGCCTACTTCAACAAAAACCTGATTAAAGGCGACAAGGCATTGTCCGCGAAAATCAATCTTGACGCCTGGGTATACCAACCTGATATCCCGGCAAACATCACCAAACCGGTGTCAGCGGATTTCAACCGGATTGACAATATCCAGCAAACATGGCGCAAAACCGGTGTCAGGGGACTGGCGACAAAAATAAAATCGACAAATGAAAAACAGCATTTTATCGATTACCTGCCAAACGATCTGACTGCGGCAGAAATTGCTGCAATCGATAAGGAATTCAACTTTACCAAAGGCGGAAACTTTGTCATCAAAAGGCAGTGGTTTGTACAATTGATAAAACACCGGTATCAAAATGCTTATCCCGATATCGAAGCCTTTATGATTGCTACCAGCCGTACAGGCTCGCTGATGACTTTATTTAAGGAAATGGTGAAGACACCCGACGGAAAGGCCTGGGCGGTAAGCATATTTGATAAAGCGAAAACCGGTTACCACCTCACCACCGTTGAAGCCATAGCAAGTATACTGGGCAGGTAAAAAGAATGCCTCCCTGAAGTGCATAACACCCGGGAGGCAAAATTAACAAACCCTATTTTTAACCTCTAATTAATTACTGATTAACCGGCTGCAATGTAAATTGGAACGGCGACGTCGTACCGGGTCCGCCGCCCGTCATGATGATATTGGCTTCCGTAATACCGACCAGGCTGATTTCGGTATTGATATCTGATAGGATAGCCGAATCCATGACGTTGTTTACCGTTGCGTTATTTTGCACGCCAACCCAGATTGTGGGTTTGAATGTCAGCCCTTTGACCCCTGAGATCTTATCACCATCTGCGTCTGCATCCATACCTGCATTGATCGTAAAATCATGCGGATACTTAAACGTGGTTTCGTCCCCGGGCTGGGAGTCGGAAATCAACTTCCATGCCACTATATTGCCGGCTTGCGGATTGCTGTTTTTCGCCACGGCAAGCTCATTGAAACTGGTCGTGATGCTGTTTTGAAAGAATATGACCTGATTGTCATTCTGGTCATCTGATCGGTTGATGAAGTTTATTTTAATATCCATAATGTGTATAAAAATTTAATTGCTGTATAATGCTTCTAAAATTGAGGTTAATATCTTCATTAACAGTTATATATATTTTTACTTACCGTTTGCTATTTGAGTTTTACCTGCTTCTTCCCTACTGTAACGGTCAGTGGCCTCAGGTCAGAGAAGACGTGGCTGATGGTATCCGGAGACAATTGCGGCACTTTCCGGTTGAAAGAGCTGTGGCATAGGAAACACGAACCCTGCTTGTTGTAACCGGCACCATTTTGAATGTAGGTTTCCATCGTAGTGTTGGCCAATTGACTGGAACCGATTGCAACGCCTGCAACGGTATCAGTAGCAGAATAACTGTCGCCGTTCGGTGCTGCTCCGCCCGAGGTCCATGTGGATCCGATGAACATATAGTTCTTCCGCACGTCATTCCCGACCAACATCGACATCACTGAATTGTTGATGGAAATTACCTGACTGTTTGCGGCAGCGACCGTAGCGTTTTCAGGATTCGGCACCCCGGCATTGGCTACACCCCATGGCTTGGTTCTCGTGGAATTGCTCGGACTGACGGTATTTCCCGCAGGAGCCCCGTGAAAATTAGCGTAAATGGAGTCTCCCTGGAACTTCATATGGGAGATATTGATGTTTACCGTATCATCCGGCTTGGAATTCAACACCCAGTCGCCAATGGTATCACCACTGATGGTTTTCACCTTATTGTCTTTATCGACATAGGTATAGCTCAGGTTCGGCGAAACAGACTTGTGTTCAAAAGTCGACCAGACCATTTCAGGGTGACCCGCCGTACTTCCGACAACATGCATGCCGAGCAGCGCCAGTTTTGCCTGCCGCTGGCCCGAAATGGTCCATCTTGTCGGTGTTTTGGTATACGTAGGGACTGTCGCATCAATCGTAACATAGCTGTCCACATTTTTGAGCTTCGATACATCCACCCACGAAGTCTTGATTTCGATCGCCAGCGCATCGGCATCAGGCAGCGTTACACCATTGGTTTTGGCATAAGCAACGATACTGTCCAGCGCAGCCTGGGTGGTCGGAAAGGTATTCCCTTTGATATGTCCATTCTTTACAGCCGTCAGGAACTGTGCATATACATCGTTTACCATAGTGATATAATACACCATGGAGCCGTCTTTGGCCATCAGTGCGTCACCGGTAGCCTGCCCCTCTTCACTATCGATGCCGATACTCTTTTCCAGCCCCGGCATGGCACTCAGCAACAAGCCTTTTTTATGCTGGATAAAAGTTCTCTTCCCAAGGCTGTCCTCAGGCGAAACGGTGTAGAAAACAGGCGATTCAAAAACACGCTTCCCAACGCCAAAGTCATCGGCCGGTGAGGTCATCCATAAGAACATCTGCTCCGACCATTTGTAAAAATCACAATTGTCCTTGTGCCCAAAGGTGACGCTGTTTACCGGCTTTACAACGCCGTTCTCGGTCGCTTTTCCGCTCACGAACCAGCTGTTAAATTCATCCTGTCCCACAAAACAGGATCGCAACACGTCCTGTGGAAGGTAATCAGCATCCTCAGTACTTTTGGATTTACAAGCCCATATAAGGCCCAAAGCGACGGCAATCACCGCTACCGCTTTAAAGATTATTTTTTTCATATTGACTATCGGCTTTAAGTTAAGGTTTTCACAAATGTATAGGTTCAATACTACATACATACACGTATAAATACCTGTTTTGTATCTGTTTGTGATGGGAATTTCAAAACACCACTTAAAACTTCACGAATTGAAAGGGTTTAAGAGTTGTAAGATGGATAAAAAAGCCGCTGGCCGATGTAAAACCGTCTTTTCTGGGATTAAATACGTGGCAGCTGCCACCATGCAAACCTACAGCACCTCAGAAACAAATTCTCCAAACTGCTGCCCAATCGCCCGATAGTGCCCACCCGACACTGTCGGTTTTTTTTTATGGCGTGCCGGCGGCTACCGCGAACTGCGACTGAGACTGCGTGCTGAAAGAGCCGCCGTCGGGCTGTTCGCTGCAAGTCCTCGCGCTCCCGATAGCTATCGGGATCGCTGCGGGCTTTCCGCTTCCATCCCTCACGCAGCATCAGCATCAGTGAACGCCCGCGCGCCAACTGGATTGCAGCACCGTAAGCCTACTCCGAATTGATGTCATAAGCCGCCAAATGGCTTTTCAAATCCTACAGTCTTACAATCCAAAAATCCTCCCTGCAACTGCCCCAAAACAAAAAATCCCCATCAAATCAATAATGAGGGGTTTTCAAAAAACACGAGGCCACAATATTT
>CALRKC020000219.1:0-5043 GCA_943367895.1 Erythrobacter sanguineus
TCCGGACGGCACTTCATTTCCTTTGGAATCAACACTTAATGTAATCGTGTCTTTTCCAAACACCGCCTGATAGCATTCCGTTTTTGAAACCACTTCTTCAGGAACAGCAATGGGTTTAATTTCTTCAACAATTTTGGGTTCTTTTTTGCAGCTGCCCAGTGTCAATAAGGTCGCTGCTTATAAAATCTTTTTCATAGGGTAAATTTTGGATTACTATAAATTTAGGGATAATTAATGAATGAGATAATTAGAAAATGAGATAATTGGCTGAACTTTATGAACAAAAAAAACCGTCGATATACTGACGGTTCTTTTGACTCCTAAATATATTATCTAATTGTCTAATTATCTCATTTTCTAATTAAGAAACATCAACAGTCCTTTCACCGGCAAGTTTCAGATAGGTACCATTTGTCAATTTCTCCCGTACCGCTTCAAAAGCGTCCAGCGTCTCGGTAATGTCACGCAGGGTATGCGAGGCCGTTGGAATCATCCTCAATAGGATAATGCCTTTAGGGATTACCGGATACACTACAATCGAAAGGAATATATGATAATTTTCACGCAGGTCGTTCACAAGCATCATCGCTTCAGGAATGCTTCCGTTCAAATAAACCGGCGTCACACAGGTGTTGGTATCACCAATATCAAAGCCTCTTTCTTTCAATCCGTTTTGCAGCGCGTTTACGTTTTCCCAAAGCTTGTCCTTCAACTCCGGCATGGTACGAAGCATACGAAGCCTTTTCAGGGAGCCGATCGTTTGGATCATCGGCAATGCCTTGGCAAACATCTGTGAACGCAAATTATATTTCAAATAATCGATAATCGCCTTATCTGCAGCTACAAATGCCCCGATGTTCGCCATCGATTTTGCAAAAGTCGAAAAATACACATCAATCCCGTCCTGAACGCCCTGCTCCTCGCCTGCTCCGGCACCGGTTTTACCCAAAGTACCAAAACCGTGCGCGTCGTCAACCAGCAAACGGAAATTATATTTTTGCTTGAAGTCAACAATTTCCTTCAGCTTGCCCTGTTGTCCACGCATTCCGAAAACACCTTCCGTAATGAAAAGGATTCCGCCTCCGGTCTCTTCCGCCATTTTCGTAGCGCGCTGCAGGTTCTTCTCCATACTCTCCACATCGTTGTGGCGGTACGTAAAACGCTTGCCCATGTGCAGGCGAACGCCATCAATAATACAGGCGTGCGAATCCACATCATACACAATAATATCATTCTTGGTCACCAAAGCATCAATAATCGACACCATGCCCTGGTATCCGAAATTCAGCAGGTAAGCCGATTCTTTCATTACAAATTCCGCCAGCTCACGCTCCAGTTCCTCATGTGCCGTCGTCTGCCCGCTCATCATACGCGCCCCCATCGGATACGCGGCACCATACTGCGTCGCCGCATCAATATCGGCCTGGCGCACTTCAGGATGGTTGGCCAGCCCCAAATAGTCATTAATACTCCAGTTCAGGATTTCCTTTCCGTGGAACTGCATGCGCGGCCCCAGTTCACCCTCAAGTTTCGGGAACACATAATAGCCTTCCGCCTGTGACGCCCATTTCCCTAAAGGGCCTTTGTTGTCCTGTATACGTTCGAATAAATCTTTTACCATATTACTGTCTGTTTCGGGCTTTTTTCCCGCTTTGTTTCGCGTGCAAAAATAAAGATTTATGAGATAAAAATGGGGCATTATTGATATTTTATTTCTGGAGCTTGTTCCCGCTCTCCACAGTATCTTTTTTTCCACAAGTACTGTATTCAAATTATGCATAAAGCAGAAAAAAAGGATACTTGCTGCGATCGGGGCTAGGGCATCCGTTTCGACAGCACGACCAAAACATACCATCGCGCTATGGCATAACGCTGCCACATGGCCTGATCCCATGTATGTGATATAAGCTCAGGCAGTGACGAGTTCCTACAAAACTTTGCTACTTTGCCACATTGTAACTATATTTACACAAAACCGCAATATGCCTCTTAACAACAATAAAGAACTACGCCTCGCCGTACTCATCGATGCCGACAACGTCCCCTACAGCAATGTAAAGGGCATGATGGAAGAAATAGCCAAATACGGCACCCCGACAACCAAACGTATTTATGCCGACTGGACCAGGCCCAACGCCACAGGCTGGAAAAATGTGTTGTTAGACCACGCCATCACGCCCGTACAGCAATACAGTTATACACAGGGGAAAAACTCGTCCGATTCGGCATTGATTATAGACGCAATGGACTTGCTGTACACCGGAAAAGTAGACGGCTTCTGCATTGTATCCAGCGACAGTGACTTCACCCGACTGGCGATTAGATTAAGGGAATCCGGAATGACGGTTTTCGGTATCGGAGAGAAAAAAACGCCACCCTCACTGATCGCTGCCTGTGATAAATTCATTTACCTTGAAGTACTGGAAGGTGCCGTGCAGAAAAAAGCGTCGAAAAGAATTGCCGTTACCACTGCAAAAAAGAATGTAATCAAGCCGGTTGAGAAAGCGGTTGAAAAACCGATAGAAAAACCCATAGCTAAAGTACACGGGAAACAATCACAGAAAGCCCCTGAAAAAATTGAGGAACCTGTAATTATTCCGCCAGCAATCGACTCTACGGTCGACGAGGAAACCATTCAGCTTATAGAATCTACTATTGATGACATTGGGGATGATGACGGCTGGGCATTCCTTGGGGATGTCGGAAACCTGATTGTTCGTAAAAAACCTGAATTCGATCCGCGTAATTATGGATTCAACAAACTGACGCCCATGCTTAAATCGATGTCAGATATACTCGAGATTGATGAGAGGGAATCCGATAAAAGGGGTATTAAGCACGTATTTGTGCGGTTGCGATTGGGATAGTTACTAAATAGCGGTCGCCCGGAACATTTCCCTTTTTCCGGGTGGGCCTGCCAGTTTCTCCACACAGAATCCCGCTTCCATCATATTCTTTTTAATGATGCCACGCGCTGCATAAGTAACAAGCGTCCCGCCTGGAACTAAAGCTTTTTGCATCTTTTGAAAAATCTCCAGGCTCCACAATTCCGGCTGTACGCGAAATCCAAAAGCATCGAAATAAATCAAATCGAAAACACCGACATCTTCAATTTCATGAAAAAACTGCTTTTTTTTGGTCAGTGAAAAAAAATCAGAAACTGTTGATTCTGTTTCCCAGGCAGATTCGTGCATTTTTTTAAAAACGTCGGAATAATTTTCAGCCTGAAGTTCTGAAACATAATTCATAGACAAAACCTCTTCGGCCGAGACCGGATACGCTTCCACGCCTGTATAATGAATCTGCTGCTTATGCTTTTCGGATTCAAGAAAAGTAATAAAGGCATTGAGGCCCGTACCAAAACCTATTTCCAAAACAGAAACGGACTTCCCGTCAAATAACGAAAGTCCGTTCTTTATAAATACATGATAAGCTTCCTGAATGGCACCGTGTTTGGAGTGGTATGATTCCTCCCATTCCGGTAAATGAATGGTTGTCGACCCATCGGAAGTCCTTATAATTTCGCGTTTCACTATTCTATATAAAGCTTTTTGATCCTCGGGATGGGGCCGCCACATTTTACTTTGTGGCATTGGATGCAGGCATCAATACCATTGTTGAAATGGGTTTTGGCGTTCTTCGGATCTTTATAAATCTGTTCCTGAGCCGCTATGAAATTAGCAGCCTGTTTCTTAAAAAAATCATCATTCTCCTTATCCTCGGTCATTGCCGCTTTGTGGATTTTCAGGAAATGACTGGGAAACTCGCCGATCTTCTCCCCTTTTTGTATCCTCGCCTTAAGACTTTGATTGTCAATATACATCTGTTCCATCAATAAAGACATTTCAGACATGGTGTACATCTCGAATTTCTTTTTGCCGGATTTAGTTTTTTCAGGTGAACAGGTTTCTTTCTCTTTCTTTACTACTGTTACTTCCTCCTTTTTATTACAGGAAAATAATACCAATGAAAGTGAGAACAGCAAAACGATTTTCTTCATTATTGTTCAATTAATACGCCGTCGGCAGTAAATGCATAGGTAATCTTTGGCTGGGTAATTTTATCGATTTCTGCCTGTGATTTCCCACCGTCTTTGGCATAATGCTTCAGCTCGTCAACAGAAACCACATCCAGGAACGCCTTTCCACTTACGATGGCCTCAGAATTGTCCGCATTTAACGGTACGAAGAAACCGTAATCCTTAAATCTTACGAACGATTCTTTTTCATTTGGCAATTCCATCGACATCCAGCAGCCTTTCTTTTTGCATACCTCGTTTATTTTTGAACGGAACTTCACATTAATGGTGTCGCCCTTTTTCAAGCTCGCGTACTTTTTCATCATCTGCTCCTGTGTCAGCGCTTTTTCAGCCGAAATCTTACTACCAAAAGCCGCATACTGGACTTTCACTTCCTTCCCCTCCGGCGATTTTACTACAATTTTCTCTTCAGCCGGCGCAGCTTCCTCTACCGTTTCCTCGACTGGCAGTACCGCAGTGGCTATGGTGTCTTTTTTCAATGTATCAGCCGGTGTTTCCAAAACAGGATCCGGTGCAGGCGCTTTCTTGTCATCTTTACATGCTGAAAACAACATCAGGGCACTTACTAAAATGGCTACTTTTTTCATATTTAAAAGGTAAAATTTACTGATGGCAAAAATAATGAGTTTATTTCATCAAACTTATAATAATTGTTGAATTTATTCAAAATCTGTTCAACTATCCAATAAATTAAGAGCCGTTTCACTGATAATTGAAAAATGAAAATTATTTACCGTAAGCCTTAAAAACATGTTAATTTTTTCTACTTTAGCGAAATATAAAACCTTATTTACAGGATTTTTGAAATACAATATAAAACACTGTAATTCATGTACTTAAACCTGTATTTTAATTAAAAAAGCAACCCTAATGCCTTTAAAAAACGCTCACGAAATCGATGTAGTCAGAGTTCCTTCATCTAAAATTAATAGTGTAGATTTCGAAACCCTGAGTTTCGGAAGCACCTTTACTGACCACATGCTGGTTTGTGATTTCAGGGAAGG
>CALRKC020000220.1:0-5030 GCA_943367895.1 Erythrobacter sanguineus
ATTGTGACACACGATTATGGGAGATATAAGTAGCCAGTTCCTGAAAACTGGTATATACGAAATTCTTATACGGATCACGTGCCGTACCAATATCGAAACCATCGTTGATAAGATGTTGTGTCGTTATTTCGACCTCGCGCATATTGACGCGTCCTGATAGATAAAGATATTTGTTAAGCAGGTCGCCGTGTCGGTTCTCCTCCCCTGTCCAGTGGCGCACCCACTCTGACCAGCCGTTGCGCTCGACATTGTCGATGCCTTCAACGCTCATGAGCCAGGATTCGTAAGTTGGCAACGCCTCTTCGGTAACGGTATCACCGATGAGCACAATCCAGAAATCGTAGGGCAGGTCTTTGGCCAGCTCGCGCATTTCCTTCACTTCTTCAAAAAAATTCTCCTTCGATGGATCCGGTAAAAAATCCGAAGGCTGCCAGATGGTTTCTACGGGAATGAGGTAATCCCTGACATACCCCTCAACTTTCTTTTCAAGAAGCTGCATCACTTCAAGCCTGATATTGTGTAAAGACATAACTGATTTAGTTTTTAATTCCGCGAACAATGGTTTGTTCGGTCCGTTGCATGATTTCTTCGAACGGCAAGTCCTTAACCGGCAATGCCTCGTGCACCGTAAAGGTAAGGCGATTTCCCAAACCTAAGGGAAAAAATCCGTATTTAACAATTTTCCATGAATTATTTATGGTAATCGGGACGACATAAGCGGAGGGTGAATACTTGCATAAAATCTTCAACCCGCTTTGGGCGAATTCCTTGGGACTGCCATCTTTGCTTCGTGTGCCTTCAGGGAAAATTACGGCCGACCGGCGGAATTTCTCAATGTATTCTGACAGCCCTTTAATGACAGGAATAGCCTGCTTCGGGTCTTTGCGGTCAATCAATACGGACCCGCCATGGCGAAGATTATAGGAAACGCTTGGAATGCCCTTTCCGAGTTCTGCCTTGCTGACAAATTTCGGATGGAACTTCCTTAAAAACCAAATAATGCAGATGATGTCGTAAAGGCTTTGGTGATTGGCCACAAAGATAATCGGCACGTTTTTCGGAATGGTATCAATGTTTCTGAAAGTCACCCTTGTCCCCAGAAGGATAGTATTTTTGAGCAGGAAAAAGTTCAGGTAATCCACGCTTTTCTTATGCGCCTGATAGCCGAAGACGTTAAAGCAAATCCATTGTATCGGATGGAAAATGACCAGGATCAGGCCAAAAAACAAGTAATATAAAACCGATATAGGATAGGATATAATTTTCTCCATTTGTTAAAATTGTATGGCAAAAGTAAGGAATATGAATGAAGTTCGGAAGTTTGACGATCGGAAGATCGGAAGCGGAGCGTATTAAAAGCCCCGCAATTTAAAAAACAGTTTCCTTCTTCCGATTTTCCGAACTTTTGAACTTCCGATCTTTACATCAAAAAAAACACTATTTTTACGAAAAATAAACGCCAATTTAAATGAAAGAAAAGATGAGTTCAGAGAAAGAATCAAAATTAAAAGCCTTACAATTAACGCTTGACAAACTTGACAAAACCTACGGAAAAGGCACCGTGATGAAGATGGGAGACAAGGCTGTTGAAGAGGTGGAAACGATTTCTTCCGGTTCATTAGGACTGGATTTGGCCTTAGGGGTTAACGGATATCCGAAAGGAAGGATTATCGAAATATACGGCCCGGAATCTTCGGGAAAAACAACATTAACTTTACATGCGATTGCTGAAGCACAAAAAGCAGGCGGGATTGCCGCTTTTATCGATGCAGAGCATGCATTCGACAGGAATTATGCAGAGAAACTTGGGGTTGAAATTGAGAATCTGATCATTTCACAACCGGACAACGGTGAACAGGCGTTGGAAATCGCTGAAAACCTGATTCGCTCGGGAGCGATTGATATCGTCGTGATTGATTCGGTCGCCGCATTGACACCGAAAAGCGAGATTGAAGGAGAAATGGGCGACTCAAAAATGGGGCTTCACGCCAGGTTGATGTCTCAGGCACTGCGTAAACTGACCGGAACGATCAGCAAGACAAACTGCACGGTGTTTTTCATCAATCAGCTTCGGGAAAAAATCGGGGTAATGTTCGGAAATCCTGAAACAACAACGGGCGGTAACGCATTGAAGTTTTACGCTTCTGTAAGACTGGACATCCGCCGTTCTTCGCAGATTAAGGACGGTGAAAATGTTATCGGAAACCGAACCAAAGTAAAAGTGGTTAAAAATAAAGTAGCACCACCATTTAAAACGGCAGAATTCGACATCATGTATGGCGAAGGCGTCTCGAAAACAGGGGAAATCCTGGATTTGGCCGTAGAATTCGAAATCGTCAAAAAATCAGGATCCTGGTTTAGTTATGGCGAAACCCGTTTAGGACAGGGGCGTGATGCCGTCAAAACCATGATTAAGGACAATCCGGAACTGGCCGACGAACTGGAGGAAAAAATCAAGTTACAGATTAAGGAAAATGTCTAAAAATATAAAACCCGAACTTTTTCGGGTTTTTTTATGCATAAAACGCAACCTATAGACTTAAAAATCATCTATGGAATACGAATTAAATAATTTTACCCAAATAATTATCTGAAAATGAAAAGATTAGCATTGATTTTATTGGCAATTTTTGCTTTAAATTCCTGCAGTCCGAGTGATGACGGCCCGAAATACCATCTGGAAGTACTTCCGGTTGAAAGTTTTACTGTTCCCGAAAGTTTTGATATGAATCAATATTATGAAATTAAGGTCAAATACAAAAGACCTTCGGATTGTCATTACTATCAGGGAATATACTATGAAAAAGACGGACAGACCCGCACTTTCGGTGTGCAGACCACTGTTTTGGAAGCTGATGACTGCATGCCTTTAGACCAGGAACCGATAGAGGTGTCATTCGATTTTTTATGTACACCCGGAAATGAATACTACACCTTTAAGTTTTACAAGGGAGAAGATGCCAACGGGAACGATGTTTTTGAAGAAGTAACCATACCCGTTACCTATTAATTAATTTTTTAAGATTGGGAAGCCTGTGGGGTTAGAACAACTCATTGCCGATTGTAAAAAGAATGATACCAGAGCCCAGTCGGAAATATATAAATTATTTTCGGCCAAGTTTTTCGGTGTCTGCCTGAAGTATTCTGCCAATTATGCAGAAGCGGAAGACAATCTGCAGGACGGTTTCCTGATTATTTTTAACAAAATTGAGCAGTTCAATTTTAAAGGTTCTTTTGAAGGCTGGGCGAAGCGCATTATGATCAACAATGCATTGCAGAAATTCCGCGGCGTGCGTTTTCTTGAAATTGTCAACGAAAACATCGCCGAAGAAGAAACCGTAGAAATTGAAGACGAGAACATTTCGCTGGATTACCTCATCGGTATCATCCAGGAACTACCGGAGCGCTACAGGCTGGTTTTTAACCTGTATGTGCTGGACGGATATTCACATAAGGAGATAGCAGAAATGCTGGACATTACAACAGGAACAACAAAATCAAACCTGGCAAGGGCAAGGATGATTCTAAAGGAAAAAATAGACATTCATAACGGTAAAAAAATACCATCGGCAAAATGAGTGAGAGAAAAAACATAGACAGGCTGTTTCAGGAGAAATTCAAGGATTTCGAAGCAGAACCAAGCGACCACGTCTGGAAAAATATTGAGGCCGCGTTGAAGGAAAAGAAAAAAGACCGGAAGGTGATTCCGTTCTGGTGGCGACTTTCCGGGGTTGCGGCTGCGCTGGTTATTGGCTTATTAATTACCAACTCCATCTTTTTCGCGGAGCGTCCCAATGATGTAAATCAGGTGGTGACCAATGGAAATAGCCAACAAAAAAACATCCCTTCCACTAATGAGGGCGTTGCAGGACAGGAAAACAACGGCATCATCAAACCTGCTGAACTTACAGATGCTCCTGACAATGCAATTTCAGACGGGGATAATTCCCTGAAGTCAAATTCAGCCGCGGCAAATAAGGGCCAAGCCGTTGTAAACAGCGCATTGCCATCTGCGGAAGCGAAAGAAAAAATAAAGAAATCCACGCCAAAAACAATCGTCAATACAAAAACTGAAACGGGCGTCGCTTTCAACGAATCTTCTGCTACGACAGGGGAAACAGAAAAAACAACAAAAAAATCGGGTGTTGTCACGACCACCGAAACAGGTGTAGTATCCATTGAATCGTCATCTGTAAAGCAAAAATCAAAAAAATCGGTTCAGAAAACGGAATCTGAAGTGGCGATGGAAACAAAATCATCGGAACGTAAAAAAACAAACCCTTTAAAAACAAACCCTTCAAATCCTTTACAACAGGGAATCGCTTCTGCGGAAGGGCAAAATTTACATAAAGATCAAAACCACACTGACAACCAATTCAAAACCGAAAAAGATAACATTGGCTTCCAGAGCAAAAAAGGCATTGCGGAGCATACTGCTGTTCAGAAAACAGCGGTAAACCCGATACAGGCACAATCTTCTGAAACCGACGGTACGATCCAAAACATACAAAATAACACTTCGGGAAATGCCGTTGCGGATAATAAATCCAAAACCACCACACTTCCTGATGCGGAAAAGAAATCAGACCCGGCGAACGCTAATGCCGAGCCTAACGAGCTGGAGAAATTGCTTCAACAACAAAATGAAAAAGAAGAAAAGGTTGCTAATGAATCTAAATTAAATAGGTGGCAGGTCAGCTCAAGCGTTGCCCCTATTTATTTTAGTTCAACATCCGGCGGCTCGCCTCTTGACCAACAGTTCGCCTCGAATGACAAAAGTTATGACAATAATGTGAGTTTTGGTGTGGGCATCAATTATGCCATCAATGAAAAAATCAGCGTGCGTACAGGAGTCAATAAACTGACTTTAGGTTACGATACAAATGGCGTAATTTTCTATGCCGGCCTTGACGGACAAAGCATCAGCAATGTGTCACAACAGGGCAATGAAGCCTTTATTGAAGTCGTAAACAAGGAAAAATTTGATGGTTTACTACCCTTTGAGACCAGCCTGCAGGATTTGAATTACG
>CALRKC020000221.1:0-5021 GCA_943367895.1 Erythrobacter sanguineus
TAACTCAGAACATGGAAAATAATTTAAATACCAAAGACAGCCGTATGTATGGACTCATGGTGCTGTATGACATGCATACTGATTTCCTGCGCCGTGCCGTTGACGGACTGACCGACACAGCAGCACAAAACCGCCTCGATACCAAGGCCAATCACGTTGCCTGGCTGTTGGGCAGCATTGTCCAGGAGCGTTTTGAGCTTGCCAATCGTTTTGGGGAGCACACAGCACAAACACATTCCGAATTGTTTAAAAACTATCAGGGCATTCAGGATAGCAGGGAATACCCACCATTGACGGATTTTTTAGAAGACTGGGACAGGATTTCCCCGATTTTAAGAACACTGCTTGCAGGTCTCGACGCAATAAAACTGGACGGCGAATTTGAAGAAATGGAAATGAAGATGTCCTATTTTGACCTCATTTCGTTTATCATTTACCGTGAAGCCAGTATTATTGGGCAAATCGCATTATGGCGGAGGCTTTTGGGATATCCGGCTTTAAAATATGATTAATTAAAAAAAAGTTGACTATGAAAACAATGCACAAATCGATTGAAATTACAGCTCCGAAAGAAAAAGTCTGGGCTGTACTTATGGAAGAGGCCTACATCATGGATTGGTATAAATCCTTCGGGGAAGGCATCACCGCTGAAACAGATTGGATTGAGGGACATCGCGTTACGTTCAGGGATGGCTCCAATAATGGCATTACCGGAATCGTCGCGGAAAAGAAACCTTATGAAAAAATCTCGTTCCGCTTTGACGGTGTCGTAAAAAATAACGTTGAAGACCGCGAAAGCGATATGGCAAAGTCCATTAACGGCAGTGAGGAAACCTACACCCTTTCCGAGGAAAATGGCAATACCTGGCTCTCGATAACCTGTGATATGCGTGACGAGGACTATGACTTGATGTCTTCAGCCTGGGAAGTCGCATTACAGCGCATCAGCGAACTGGCTCATGCTGTTTGAGTCTGAAAGTCCGAAAGTCAGTAAAGTAAGCGATTGGAAATTGTTTCCGGGTTTTAAAGTCCGCATGTACTTTCGGTTTTTGGGACTTTATTGAGTTACTGACCAATTAATTTTGCGTAATCCGAAAAACATCTTATTTTTGCCATCCCTGAATGCCTCAGTGGCGAAATTGGTAGACGCACTGTGTTCAGGTCGCAGCGCCCCCGGGTGTGCTGGTTCGAGTCCAGTCTGAGGCACAAAAAGGCAGTCATTATGGCTGCCTTTTTTCGTATTCAAATCCTGTAATATTCAACAGAGATACTATAACACAAGCCGTCGCATCGTGTCCTATCTTTGACACATAAACTTAAAACTTACTGAGTTTTGTAAATTTTATCATGCATGATAAGATTTTCATGATGATTCGGTTATTGGTTAGGTTAGGAGGGGACAGCTTAGGCTTCCCCTTCTTTTTTGTGGTAATCAGGCGATAAATCTAAGTTAGAGGAATACCTCAGTAATTTACCTGAGTCTTACACCCTGTAACTTTTTCAGGAGCTGTTTCCCGCTCTCCGCTATATCTTTTACGGCTCCGCAGGCTCCGCCGTAAAAGGATGCCGCTTCGATCGGGGCTAGGGCATCCCGTAAAATGAAAAATACTATCTTTAAGGAAAATATCCCAGATGAACCGCCGCCATTTCCTTAAGAACTCAGCACAATTTGCCGTCGCGCTTTCGGCCGCCAACCTGATTTACAATGAGGCAACCGATTTCCTGCTCACAACCGGAAAACCTTTCTTTAAATTGTCTCTGGCACAATGGTCCCTGCATCGTGCCATTAGCGAAAGCAAAACCCTTAATCCGCTGGACTTTGCCGCAAAAGCAAAATCCCTGGGTTTCGAAGGACTTGAATATGTCAGTGCACTCTATACCCTTGAAAAAGGAGATGAAGTGCAAGGCGCTGCCAAACTGGCGAAAGAACTCAGGCAGCGCAGCGTCGACAATGACATGACCAATGTATTGATTATGGTCGATGGTGAAGGCGAACTCGCTGCATTGGATAAAAAAGAAAGAGATAAAGCAATTGACAATCATAAGAAATGGATTGATGCAGCTGCCGAACTGGATTGCCACTCCATCCGGGTGAACCTGTTTGGTGAGGGCGCCGAAAAGGATTTTAAAGTCTGGAAGGCAACATCGGTTGACGGGTTAGGACGTTTGGCAGAGTTCGCCGCAAAATCCAATATAAATGTCATTGTGGAAAATCATGGTGGCTTATCCTCAGATATCAGTAAACTAACTGAAGTCTTTAGGCAAATCAACCTGAGTAACTGCGGCGCGTTGCCTGATTTCGGAAACTTCTGCGTTAAAAGGCGCGACGGTGACCGTTGGGCTTCCCCTTGTATTGAAATCTATGATAAATATAAAGGCGTTTCAGAATTGATGCCGTTTGCAAAAGGCGTCAGCGCCAAATCCTACGACTTCGATACCGACGGCAATGAAACCACCATTGATTATCTCAAAATGCTGCAAATCGTTAAATCCGCGGGCTATAAAGGATTTGTCGGCGTGGAATATGAAGGCAGCCGACTTGGGGAGATTGAGGGGATTTTAGCCACTAAAGCACTTTTGCTGCGGGCAGCTTCTCAGGTAAAATGAAGAAATTGATTAGTCTCAATTGTACACAACCATAAAAGAAAACCTCCCGATCAATCAGGAGGTTTTCTTTTATTGCCATATGAATTAGACTTAGTAAGCTACTTTCGTTGTGATAATCTGGTTGTCTGTAGAAGTGATCTGAACGAGCAACACTTGTTTTTCCGCACGCAGGTTGTCCAACACCGCCTCATGGGCATTGACAGCATCCTTCTTGTAAATCAGCCTGCCTCGGATATCGAAGACCTTAACTGTTGCCATCGCAACTTTACCTGAATTGATGTGTATCATACCCTGCTGCTTGTAAATCACCACACTGTTTTCCGCAAAAGCAGGGTCTTCCGTACCCAGCGGTGAAGATTGGTAAACCACCTCGAACCTGTTGGCAAATGTGCCTGCAGCTGATGCGAATGCGTAAGCGCCCTGCGTTATATCGTGCACTGTACCGGTAAGGTTGTCCTTCAGGTAAATGTCCTGATCGCCTGCGAACAGACCGTCAACGTGATCAAGTGATATGGTGTAAGCACCTGCCGTATCGGCATTGAAGTTTAGCGGCACCACGTCGGTATCCACGAATGGAAGCGAACGCGCCTGGATCACATAGGCCTTGCTGCCAATGATACTCGAGATGCTGCTGCCACCCTCAATCAATTCTCCGTCGAATGATGCATCGACACCCATCGTAGCGCCTTCAACATATCCGATAAGGATCTGGTTCATGGCGTGGTCAGGCGTGTTTAGGTTGAGCCACATGCGGTGCCTTTCCGTGTTATCAGCACTTCTGTAGAAAGTGCCCCCCTCAGCGGTCCGCATTGTGTTCCTGAAATTCAGCGTAGCGGCAGCTGGCGCCTGGATCACGAAGCCCTGACCTCCACGAATAACCCTTGTAGGCGCAGACCCGCCCGCCTGGGCCGCCGTTCCACCCGTACCGTTGTAACTGGCATAATTGGCCCCTGAAGCCGCAGCCTGGCTGACGTGGGTCCAGAAGTATAAGGTGCCCTGGTAACCTGAGCCTGTCGTAGCATTAAGAAATGCATCAGCATCGATTGCAGACGGGTAGGGGTTGCCTATCATGTTGTAGCCCTGTGCGCTTGCGGTCACGTTAACGGAGCAATCACCATTGTTGGGCTGGCCTGTAAATGTTCCTGTCCATGGTGTAAGGATGCTGGGTTGCGTGTTCGACGCGCGGATCATGTAACCCCTACCCGGCGTGAATGTCGATGATGCCGGCAATTGTGAAAAGTTGTTAGCGGGCTCATTCAAGGTGTAGAAACGGTTGCTCAGCGTCCCTGGTGAGAACTGCTGCAAGGTTTGTGTACCCGTCACCGGAGAGGACCAGTAAACATAATCCTGTCGGATCAGGTTCGCCGTACGCTTGTAGGCGATATTACCCTGGTTGGTAACGTTAAGAGTCTGAACCAGATCTGATCCATCCTCAAAAGTCAATGACCCTGCCATCACCGTAACTTTCCCGTTTACGTAAAAATCAAATCCTCCTGTTACCAATACTGTTCCGCTTTGTACAGTTAAAGTACACGCGGTAAGGTCTGCAGCAGCAGTATAGTTACCGTTGATGATCGCCGCACTTGTAGAAGTTGGCTCGCCGTTGTCCCAGGAATTGCCATTCCAGGTAGTCGTAGGGCCAGTTGCTATGGGTGCATAGGTGGAGTAGGCATTGGAGCAAGAACCGTTCTGAACGACAGCGCGGACATAAATCGTTCCTGTGACGGCACCAATTTCGGGACCACTCAACGTATTGGTCGTATTGGCAATCGCAACAGGGCTTGTAAAAGCAGCATCCGAAGATTTTTCCCACCTTAACACGTTGCCATTATTCGCTGATAAGGTCAATGCGGTCGGAATGCTGCCAGAACACACCACTTGTGTCCCGGATACTGAACCGCCCAACGAATTCGGTGCAACGGTAATCTCAGCGGTGGTGGAGAAAGCATAACCACAACTTTCAACCATCGCACGGACATAAGTGTTTACGGTGACGGGTCCAATTTCGGCCCCCGTTAGTGTGGTTGTTTCATTGATAATATTTTGAATGTCGTTAAACCCAGGATCGCTGGATACCTGCCAAAGGACTACCTTGCCCACTTGGCCTGACAGATTTAAATCACCTGGGACCGTACCGGCGCATACCGTTTGATTTGAAGATACCATACCGCCCTGTACCGGGGGTATTCCGGTCACGGCATAGGCCGCCGATGTCGCCGTGCAGCCTCCATTCCGGACGACGGCGCGGTAATACATCGTAAAGTCAGGATATACAAATAGATTACCCAGCACGTGATCGTTACTTTCAATTATCAAAAGATCCGAAAAATCAGGATTTTGGGACATTTCCCAATGGTCAACCGTGCCGAAGTATCCAATCAGTACTAGAAGATCATTCGGCGATGGATGGCAAA
>CALRKC020000222.1:0-5008 GCA_943367895.1 Erythrobacter sanguineus
TAATCCAGCAATTCCTGCAGGGCCTTCGGATGATGAAACGGCACAACTGCACCACCTTGACCGTCCGTTCGGGCCTCCGGCATTGAATGCTGATGACTGGAAATACAAATCTATTTTCCCGGTATATCCATTTGTAAAAACGGTGCCGATTGTTGTCGATGAAGCACTACCAAATCCCGCAGACAATCCATACAGCGCCATTTTCGGGCCGGTACAACAGGAAGTGACGATTTCATTTGCATGGAATGACATTTTCGGCAATACGCTGAACGCCGATGCAAGTCAGTCTCAGACCTGGCCTGATTTGTCAATTCCGATAGGGTATACCGATGCCATAATAGGATTGGCGCAGTGGCGTAATGTATTGCCCGGATATGTTGTTTATTCAGACGGCACCACACCTTCGCTGACCATTAATTTCAGGTTTCTTGCTGATCGTTACACGACTATTGACGATGCAGATGCCAGGATGAAGAATGCCAAAACAGACATGGCATTATACCAATCGATTTATTTCCAGCTGGCACAGGATGATGTTAAAATTTCAGTAGCGACATCTATGGATGCGCCAACACTGAAAGCGTCACTTACGAAAGATCCGAAAACGAGCCTGCTTGATTATGTAGGAACCATTTACAACTTCCTGAAACAGGTTGCTGATGGCGGAACCGATGTTCCCGTGCCTGATGATATTGCTGTTAGCTGGCCGATTGCCGACTTAAATCCGTCGAATGTATTCCTTTTCACGGTTTCGCTTACGATAACGCGCGAACTGGATTTGGTATCCGATGAGTTTAAAGACGAATTGAATTGCAGTATCGTAACCAGCGTCATTAAGCCCGACCTTGAGGAAAAACAAAAAACGACATTGCTTCAGGAAGTACAGAAACCACTGTCATTAACAGAATTCGCTACTGATTTCCAGAGTGCTTTTCCACAATTGAGAATATTGACGGGACCGCCGGAAAACGATAAATCGGACAATGAAATCTGGGTGGCAAGATTCAGCAAAGCACCAAATGGCATCTGGATGAACTTTACGAATCCGGGCACACCGAATTATTATGCGGTAAAACCGTTATCGGTAAACCTGCTTTCAAATCCTTCGATGCCTATCTACCGTTATGTCACAGGAGAATTTATCGGCAACTCACCTACAGCTACAAAAGCATTCAACAGTATTGATATAGAAGCACAGGCTTCCGCCTTCCTTACTGCAGTAGACCTTTTCCTTTCTGCAAGATATGTCGTGAATGCATGGCTGGCTGAAAGAGACGCCGTGGCACCAGGTATAGATCCGTGCTCCATGAATTCGCCTTACAACACCATCATACAGGCCAAGCGGGATATTGCAGCCGCCATCGCTTCCCATCTTGCTCCGGTTTTCAACGGGACAGTAAGCGGGACATCGCTCACAGAAGCACAACAGGCTTTGGAACAGGAATTATTGATACAGCTTTCCAATGCTTATTCCATCAATACGGTCGTACAATTTGATGCCTGCGTACAGGGCAACACCGGTAAACCGGCGAACCTTTATGGAAAACCGGTAAACCCAAATGAGGCTACTTTAGGCCAGGTGCCGTATTCGCTGAGCACTTCAAAAGTCGGTATTCCAATTTCTTCAGAAACGTCTTGTATGGGTCAGTCCTCCGGCAACCAAAACCTGACATTTATGTTCAGCGCAACGAATCCGGATGTGAATCCTTATATGAGTTTACCATTGGATTATGTGATTAGTGCGATGGAAGTGAATATTACGGAAGTTCCGGGCATTGACAAATACACCGCTTCAGACTGGTTGAGTTTTGTATTGCCATTCAAGGTTTCCGAGCTGTCGACTTCATTGGGTGAACTTACCATACCAATTCCTTTAAGGGCCTATCCTACCCCACCCTCCGTTTTATTCCAGGAAGCGATTCCTGCAAAACTGCAGTTGCTGAAATCTTCGGGAAGGGTGACGTTGGAAAGCACCGACGATCTTGCACGTGCGAAAGAATGGACGTATTCCTACACTTATGATTACCGCGGTGCAGGACAGGATACCATCGATGCCCGCATTGTCACCAATACCGTGAAGAACGGTATGTTTTTTGCCAAAGACGACGAAAATCCTGATTTATTTACGGCATTGATGCAATTCGCGGAAGTATATCCTGCCATTCAGGCCGACCTGAATCAGTTCCTGCTCAGGAAAACCAATCCTCATAATGCATTGACTGCACTGCAATCGCTGGCGTGGCTTATCTGCCGTGTGGCGAAAGCATGGGGAAGCTGGGGTGATGATGCGATGTTGTATGCACGTGGTTTGGGCGGCAGCAATACATATGATTTCTCAATCAAACAACAGGAGTTTAAACGTCCGGGGGCACCTGCTGACGAACCTCCATGCCTGATGGTCATTGTATCTTCAGCAGTGGATGCTTCCATACCGTTAATTAATATTGACGGTTATACGGCCAAAGATCCGGGGCTGAATTCCGTCGGCAGTAAGTCTTACATTTATGTAGATGGGGATGGAAAATTCCTTTCTTATGAAAAAGGATTAAAGATTACCAAAAAGACAATATTGCTTACGGAGCCTTTTGATATCATGCAGGAGGAAAATGCAATCGGCGGTATCTCCATCATCAGGAACCTTGATCTTGGCGGCGGCAGGGATGTTTCCAATGATTTCATATACCGGACACCGCAGATTACGATGATTAATCCGGCGAATCCATTATTGCATCCGGGTATCAAAATCAACCTGGCCGATTTTGCAACCGGGAACAATGAAATGAAAGTATTCCTTGCCGGTTTCATGACCAAACTGTTTAATAAGATTGCAGACGGGCAGGAACGCCGGATAACCTTTGGGGCTTCTTACAGCTACGATCTTATGAACCGTGCCGATGATCCTGATCAGTTCATGCGTGTGACTATTCCGGTGATGCTGACGACAGCCTATGATTTTAAAATCCCTGCGGATTATGATACGACAGGTGCTGATTCCTTTGTGGCCCGGATTGCCAAACACCTGACGGAATGGTTCGGGATGGTTGACCCTAACAGGCAGGAAGGACAATTTGACTTTAAGGTGTCTGTTTATTCGTCTTTAACAGATTCTAATTTACCGGTATTGACGCTGGATACTTTGTATTTGGGAATAGATGTGATATCGGATTTATAGTGGACAGTAGCAGTCACAGTGGGCAGTAGCATCTCGTTAAACGGATGAACCGCCTACTGAGATTGCTTATTTGGTAAATAATTCGTTCCAGCTTTTTGCAACTTTACTCCAGGTTTGCTGTTCCGCCCAGGTTTTTGCTTTAAGCAGTAATTCCTGTTTTCTGTCCGGATCATTTTGTATTGAGACTATTCTTTCTACAATCAGGTTATGATAATCGGGATGTGAAGGATGTTCCGTAATCAGGATGCCGCGGTCGCCGACCGTTGTCTCAAGTGCGCCAATTGTGGTGCAGATGCAGAGTGTACCGGCCATTTGGGCTTCCAGCGCAGTGATGCAATACGTCTCGGTGAATTGTGTCGGATACAGCCAAATATCGCTTTTCAGGAAAGCTTCGGCTAGTGCCGCCTGACCGACTTTGCCATGGTAATAGACACCTTCCTGCTGGATTCCGGTTTTTATCTTCTGATAAAGCAGCTTCTGATTCTCATTGGAGGAATACTGTAGGGATTTCTCAAAATTTTCAAAACCATAGTAAATATGCAATGTCGCATCGGGGAGTGCTTCCTTAATTTTTGGGAACAAATCAAGCACCACGTCAAGTGACCTGTCCGGGCTTGAGGAATAAATGAAACGGTTCTTTTCTTTGACTGAATTGCCACTAAAATGTGAAAGGTCGATCCCATTCTGTGTCACAATAATATTGCTCCCGTCTATGCCATGTGTCCGCTGAAAGAAGTTCTTATGCCAGTTGCTTAAGCAGAATATGCCGTCGAATTGCTTTTGGTATTTCTTCACCAAATCCCCGTCACCAAAGCTGGTGCCTTTCGCCCAGACATCATGAACCCAGAAGTACTTTTTATTGGCTCGGATATTGTGTTGCATGACATCAATATGCCGTGAAAGGACAAAGACGTCAATGTAATGCATGTTAATAAAGTCATTGAACCGGGAAAGGTCTTTGTATTCCACACCGCCAAAATGACCTTCCAGATTAACGCAGTTGCAGAATGCCACCACCCGGTAACCCAAAAGCGAAAATTCTTTTGCCATTTTTGCGGCAGCCGTTTCAGAACCGCCAATGCCTTCCCGTTTAATCGTTTCGGCATTCCATGGTTCAAAAGAAAAGCCTGTGTAAATCACCAACAGGGGTTTCGCATACTTTTCAGCGATAACCCGTTGTGTTTCCCCCATCCTTCCGGGTTCCATCCTATATTTATCGGTGCTTGTGCCGCCAAAATGAAACACAAAACTTTCTTCGTTGACTATGGACTGCAATCCCATCCTTTTGGCGCGATGGCATAAATCGACGTCTTCACTGCCGTTGTTGAACTGCTCGTCGAGAAGCCCGATTTTGCCTATGGTTTTCCTTGTGGTAAGCGTGCAGTAAAAAGCAACCCAGGCAACAAGGACGGTCTTTCTTTCAAATGGCGGGACATAGGTTTGTACAGCTTCGGGATTAATGCCGACTTTGGGATTTTGCTTTTCCGTAACCTTTAATTCGACAAGCGCGTTGTTGTGATGAAGCAGTTTCAATCCGCTGACTTCCATTTGATGCTGGTGCAGTATGCCATATTCACAATTGGAAAGCGGATTGCAGAAACCAACATTTTCATCAGATAATGACCTTTTCATCGGTTCTGCCCAGCCATCGGAAACAATGACATCATCATTCATGATACAGATGTACGGTGCCGAAGTATTTTTAATCCCCAGATTGATGGACTGTGAGAAATTGAGGTTGTCTGCAGGAATCATCTTTACACACTTATCCGGCATTTCATTGTAAATACCATTGTTGATGACGGTAATATTGAACGGACTCTGTGTACAGGCGAT
>CALRKC020000223.1:0-5006 GCA_943367895.1 Erythrobacter sanguineus
TGAAGCGTAAAAATTCCATGGTCAAAATAATACCAGCGTTTCTTCCCATGGAACAGCCATAAGAAAAATGCAAAAATCGGCATGTAGATAAACAACACTTTTGGGAAATTATGTACAAAAGATTCCCGGAATTTCTCAATGATTTCGTCGGCCGACCTGCCCTTATTCCGCTCCTTAACCATTACCATTTTCTTATTGAACCAATACGCGACAGGGGCTAATTTTTTTTCCTTAGGGCCATATCGCTGCATAGAGTCCAGTTCGGCCACGGTATTGTATTTGAATCCCAACTCATTATTATCAATTTCATTCTGTATGAATTTTTCCCGCATTTCCTCTCCTTCTTCCTTCGAAATCAAACCGGAATTGACAAGTTTGTCTATTTTAATCAATTTGGAATTCAGTTGCCGGGAAATGGCCATTGTTTGCCCTTTTTTTGTGGTATTCCCGGTATTGATCACTGTCGTTTCCTCTTCACCGGGAAGGATATTGAGCATCAGAAAAGTGACAAAGCTTATGAATATATACAGCCTGACCGGCGCAAGATAGGAAAGCCTCTTGCCCGAAAGATATTCTTTGGTTAAAGAAGCGGGCTTGAATAGCAGGTTCCGGATTGTTTTCCAAAATGCATTTTCGTAATGCGTGAGGTCTTCAAAGAAATGGATGAAAAGATGGTGAAAGGTTTTTCGGGAATCGGTATTTTCCTGACCGCAATTGGGACAAAACCGCTGATCTACCACATGGTTGCAATTCAGGCAGGTCTTGTCTTTTCGAAGTTGGCTTTTGGACATAAAAACGGGAGCGTCTGTTTGGTTTAGGAGCTAAATCTACTAAAAAAAACAGAATGTACAGTGTTTTTACGTCCGAAAGTCAGGAAAGTTATTCAATGATACCACTACAGTGTATTCAGTGCTTTACAGATTTAAGCGATGCTTTATTTCAGGACTTCTGTGATGAAATCGAGCATGCTTTCCCAGGAACGCCTGGCGGCTTTCTGATTATAGGCAGCACCTTTGGAGTTGTCATTTCCGGCATAGGGGTCGGTGAAGGCATGTACCGCATCAGCATAATAAATCATTTGCCAGTCGGCTTTTGAATCCCGCATCTCCTGCTGAAAATCGGACACTTCCCGGGCAGGTACATAAGGATCGTCCGCACCGTGAAGTACCAGTACTTTGGCAGAAAACGGCTCGTTTGTCCTCGAAGCATCTTTTTTCAACCCGCCATGAAAAGAGACGACACCTTTAACCGCCAAACCGCCACGGGCGGCTTCCAGGGCTCCTGTGCCTCCGAAACAATAGCCGATTACGACGATATTGTTGGGATCGGCGCCAGATTTTATCAATTGTTGCAGGGCAAGATTAATACGTTTTTGATACGCTTTGTAATCCTGCTTGTATATCCCGGACTGTTTTCCGGCTTCAGCGGCATCCTTTGGATAATTGCCTTCACCGTAAATGTCGGCGATAAAAGCATAGTATCCCAAATCAGACAGTTTTTTGGCGCTTTCTTTGGCGTGTTCGTCTATGCCTTTCCACGCGGGCAGGATGAGAATGCCTCTTTTCTCTTTGGTGTCTCTGGCAGGTGCGATTGAGAGGCCGTTTAGCTTTTGCGTATCATCGTTATAAGCCACGGGTTTTAACTGCGCAGACAAAATTAAAGTCATCATTAAAAAGAGCATTGTTGACAGCGTCTTCATAAACATTGTTTTTTGATTTTATGCAAATATCGGAAAATGTTATCAGGGACAATTTTCAGGACATAGAAAATTAACGCTGATTTAATAACTTTGACAATATTAAAAATAAATCATATGCAATCAAAAGCAGCTACGGTTGACGAATACATTGGCGAAGTGACGGAGGAGCATAAAGCCGCAATGGAAAAATTACGGGCGACTATTAAAGACAATCTTCCCGACGGTTTCTCAGAAGGAATGGGATACGGGATGATCGGATATGCCGTCCCGCACAGTATTTATCCAAACGGTTATCACTGTGATCCTAAATTGCCGCTGCCGTTTATCAGCATCGCGTCCCAGAAAAAGTTCATTGCCTTATATCATATGGGCATTTATGCGAACCCGGAAATACTCAATTGGTTTACAGATGAGTTTCCCAAGCATTCAAAGTATAAGCTTGATATGGGGAAGAGTTGTATCCGTTTTAAAAATCCTGATGCAATACCATTTGAGCTGATCGCAGAACTATGCAGAAAGATTCAGGTGGCGGACTGGATTTCTGTTTATGAGAAAAATCTGAAACGGTAAATCAGCGTACCAGGGTGTATACCGCAAAAATTATGATAAATCCTGTAATAAACAGCAAGGAACGAATAAGTCTTAACTGATGGTCATCATTGCGTTTCCTGCTTAAAGTTAGTTTTCTGGACATACGTTGTATTTTCATGGTTTATGGTTTTGGTAAGAACGCTGGCCGACTGCGACTGAGAAAAGAAAATATTCCGATCGCTGTTTCGGAATACGATTGCCGGTCTTAGTTCGGGTTATATTCTGCTGTAAAATTATGATATGGCTTCTCAACTAGCAATACCTGAAAACCCTGAAATTTATTTGGCTCAGATTGGTTTTTTATCGGTTACGGAACAATTAAATGTTTTTAAGCGGATGTCAAATTAAGGGTTTTTACTAGTCGCTGGTATAAAAACCCTTAATAGATTCAGGGTTTTCCCGTAACGATATTGTTTTTTTTTCGTTTATTTTTGTTTGAAACAATTTAACCCCTATCAATTATGGAAAAAACTCCGAACGCAGGCGAACAGATTACATTGGAAACCGCCATTGAACTTACGAATGATTTCAGAAAACAGTATCCTGAAGCTGTGAAAGCGAACCTCGTATCCGCATCTAATATCCAAAGTATACTCGCACAGCCCGGTTGTGTTGGTATTAGGATTTATAATGGTTACGATACCACTACCGGAAAAATAACTCCAGTATTGGTCGGTACTGATGCCAATGATAACGACTTGTATAATGGGGTAATAATGGACAGGGCTGTACCGTGTCCAAGTTGCTGTGATGCCAATAGTCCGTTATTTCAATAAATGCTGACATTGGATAAATTGCCTCAAATCGTAGAAAACCTTTGTTTGTGTCTAAGTTTTATTTTATTAATATATTACTTATACAGAAAAAGGGCTGTCGGATTTGAGGCAAATTATTTATATCCATTTTTTATTATAGTAGCTGCCGGCTCCTTTTATGAAATTATTTTTTCAAAGATACTCAAGTGGAATTCAGGCATTTATTTTAAAATTTATCTGTTTGCCGAGTTTTTTGTGCTGCTGTACTACTTCTACAGGCTCACCGAAAAAAGCATCAGGTCATTTTTTATTGTTTCAGCAATTCTATACCTGGCTTTGTTTGTTTTTACTATAGCTGAATGTATAGTTTCCGATTGGCATTTCAGAGTTGGTCTGCGTACCGATTCTTACCTTTCAATCTTTGAAACCATTGTTGTCTATATTTGCGCGATTTACTGGTTCATCAGAATGTTTCGGTTTTATCCTGACAAATTTTTGCTGAACCTGCCGGATTTTTATTTTGTTTCTGGCATGATAATGTATGTTTCGGGACCTTTGTTTTTACTTTTGCTCAGCAGTCAGATCATTCAGGCCGACTTTATCGGTTTTAAGGTCTATTGGATGATCAATAATGTTTTTAATGTTATATTAAAATTGTTCTTAATAATTGGTGTGTGGAAAATAAAGAAGTAAATACGATTTTATGGATTGGCACTGCTGTCACCTTTCTTTTAGGAAGTGGGTTGATTTTTCTCGTACTTTTTTATCAGAATTATTTCGCTAAAAGGCGCAGGAAAGAGGCCGAGAAGCTTTTGAAAACCGCTCTTGAAAGTGAAAAGAATGAACGCAAACGCGTCGCTGCGGATATTCATGATGGCGTTTCAGGCGATTTGAATGCCGTGCGTAATTTTTTAAGGATTCTTCAGAAACAGGAAGCAGATGAAGATAAATTGTCGATTTTGAGGGGGATTAACTCCGGTATAGAAGCCGCGCTGGAAAACACCCGCTCCATTTCCTATAAGCTGATGCCACCACTGCTTGAGTCGGCGGGGCTTATCGCAGCCATTCAGGACTACTTTGAGAGGCTTGGGGCGGCTTATCCCAAAATTTCTTTCAACATAGCGGTTCATAATGAGATTTCCTTAACCCCGGAAAAAGCCTATGAGGTATTCCGGATCATCCAGGAGTTTTCGACCAATATGGTTAAGTACGGACAAATTTCAAAATGTCGGGTGATAATTACAGGCAGTCCTAAGAGCGTCACCATTGATATCATCGAAGACGGGGTGCCCTATAATTTTGATGCGCTTTTCAAAGCTTCGAGAGGAGCCGGTCTGTCGAATATTCGTTCGCGTATCAAAATTCTTGAAGCTGATTTTGAACAAAAAACGGTGCCGGCAGGGAATCATTTTTCAATTGTGATAAATGCCATAAAATGATAAAAGTTGCCATTGTAGATGACCACCAGTTATTCAGGAAAAGCCTTTTTCTGCTTATTAATTCGTTTAAAGGGGTGCAGGCGGTATCTGATTCGGAGAACGGTAAAGTTTTTCTGGAAAAATTATGCAAGGCAGAGGTGTTGCCCGATATTGTACTACTCGATATCGAGATGCCGGAGATGGATGGCTTTGAAACCTGTATCATTTTACGCCGTGATTTTCCGGAGATTAAAATACTCATCGTTTCACAGCTTACCACCAGAGAAAGTATACACAAGATACTGGAATTGGGTGCCCATGGGTATTTTACGAAAAACTCTGATCCCGACCAATTGCAGCACGCGATAAAAAGTCTGCAAAATACCGGTTACTACTTTGGGATGGAACTGGGCAGTGTGATAAGGGAAGCTTTACTTTGGCAAAACCGGTCCGGTATTAACGTTAACGACGACGGCGCCTCCTTGGTTTCTACTGCAAATAAAGATGCTTTAACGCAAAGGGAAATTGATATTATGAGATTCG
>CALRKC020000224.1:0-5006 GCA_943367895.1 Erythrobacter sanguineus
TTAATTTAACAAAACAGATAATTTCAAACGTTTTCGTTAATAAGTTTTTATTTTTTAAATATTAATCAAAAAAAAATTCCTCAAAAAAAGAGGAATTCTGATAAATGTGTAAAAAAGAGAACTAGTCTTCTTCCGGAGGTAAACCTTCCGTATTTGCCTTTGGGGCAGGTTCCTCCTTTTTTTTCTTTTCGTTGATTTTTATGTAGGACGGAAGTTCGTCAGAATCAGGTATGTGTTCCGGATCGTTTTTCGGCGTTTCAATCTGCTTCTTTTTAAATATTTTGGTGACCAGTTGCTGGAACGTATCAAAGTCTACTTCATAAGTGATACCGACACCCTGTGTGTACCCGATTCCTTCCCCAATATAGTTAATGTCATTTTCGCGGTTAAAAAACCTAAGATTTGCCGTACCGTCTTCATTTATGCGGTATTGAACCTCCACATTACCAATAATGGTGGATTCATTTACGCCGCCTACCGGAACTCCTACCTGACCATTTACAGATATGCGGTCATTGACTTTGGTTGACACCTTAAAGCCAACCTGACCGGTGGTTTCAATACCCGGCGTCCGGTCTGGTGAAACAACCACTACACCCACGTCCACTTTATCATCTGCATTCTGGAAAATATTATCAAACAGGTTTACGCCGGTTTCCAGCAGGTTGTTTGTAAAGGCGCCCTGGGTTACGCCTTCATTACTCAGGAAGCCGCCCGTTGCCAATAGCGTCAATGCCTGTGTCTGCCGTATGTCCTTATCATCGAGCTTGGTTTGTATTTCTGATTTCAGTACTGCATTAATAGTAGGGAAATTAATATCAAAGTTGATTTCAGGATTACTCAGCACACCTGTCACCAATATCCCTACGTTCACCGGAACCTTTCGGTTTACGGACGCATTGTCGAGGAGTATCGCCGGATTGGCGTCGGTTTTGTAAATCGCCTCCAGGTTAAGTCGGGCGCGTAGCGGGTCCCCGTCCCAGTTAATATAGCTATTCCTTTTTACGGCAAGGTTTTTATTGATGAGCCCGCGGTACCTGAAATTATAAGTACCTTCCCAAACCGCATAATCTCCGGTCATCTCAAATTTTCCTAGCGTATTGATTTTCATCAAAATGTTTCCTGAACCGCGCGCGTTCATACCGTGCCCGGTTTCCTTGTCCAGTATGACCTCAATATCAGCGTTCGTATTTACGTCAAGGTTGAACTCCATTTCCAGTCCTTTATAATCACGTGTTTCAACAGTGGTAATGCCTTTTAGTAAGTTTTCTTTTTCTTTGGGGCTGTAAAAATGCATATAGCTCCTGGTAGCGGTGCCATCCGTGTTGTTAATCGGAATTTTGATTTTAGTACCGGAAGCAGATTTGGCATCAACACCAATAAATAAGCTACCTGTAGGTCCGCTTATCGTTGCCCTCCCATCTATAAACGCCGTGCCATAATAAGCGGCATCTTCTGTGTCCTGGGTATCCAACGCCAAGAAGCGGTCGCTGTCTATCGTAAGATCAAGGTTCCAGTTTGAAAAATTCTTATGTTTTATAATACCGTTTACCCTGCCTTGTGTGTTGTACTTGGTATCAACAAGTGTAGCGTTCTGGAAAATAAACTGGTTTTCCGATAAGTCGATAATGGAATTGTCCCTGAAGGCATAGTCTGCATTCAAATATGGAATTTTAAGTCCGGCGTCTTCCAGAAATAATCTTCCATTGATATCGGGTTTCTTAAACGTACCGGAAATATTGGACGTGCCCGATATGAACCCGCGGATATTGGAGATGACGTTGCCTCCAAGCGGACTCAGCGCAGCAATGTTAAATTTGTTAAAACGCATGTCGACGTTCATCTGTGTCTCCTGGTTGGACACTTCAAAAACGCCTTCCGCCATAAACGATTCCACATTGTCATTTTCCAAAACTGAATTCACGGTGAATTTCCGGAAGGATTCATCCCCTTCAATGTTCAGCCTCATGTTCCCCAACGCGATGTTATTTGCATTCAGCCCTTCAATTCGCAGTGAGGCCGTCGGTTGAAACACTTTTTTGTCCTGTTTGAAATTGATCTTCCCATCGAGCCTGCCTGCAATCTTCAGGCTATCAACTGAAGGCAGGATCTTGGATAAGTCCACTTTTTCAAATTTGAGGTTCAGGTCTTTGTACGTCGAATCGCGCAACTGACCCACGAACTGCATTTTCTGGTCTTCATGCGACATCATGATGGTGTCGATGGAAAAATTCCTGAGCTTTTTGTCAAAAACGATTTTATTCCGATCGTCTCCGTTTTCATTCAGGAACCAAAGGTAATCCTTGAATTTCAATTCTGATTTTTTAATCCCGACCACGTTATTCTTGTCTTTATCGATGGTGTGGTAAAAATTGAGGTTGAAGAAATCTGAGCCTTTTGTACCGCCCTTAAATTCGGACCGGACGAACATTGTATCTTTCATCGTGACATTAATCGCGCTGAAATCGGATACTTTATAGTATTTGGTCTTAATACTGTCCATCTCGATAAACGCATTGAAAAGCGGGTTTTTATTGTCGATGTTCAGGTTCACCTTTTCAAATTCATTGTCGAAAGCCTTGATGTCAGGCGAGCTGAAGTTCATCTTGAAGTCACTCTGGTCTGAATTGATGCTGCCGCGTACGAAAGTATTGGAGCCCACTTCAATACCCGGATAAAAAATCTCGACAATCTTGTTATAGATACTGAGGTTGAATTTAAGGAACTGCCCTTTAGTCACTTTATTCGGTTTGTAGTTGGTGTAAAGGCTTCCGGCAGAATTCTGAAGGATTTTACCCAGTTCGGCAAAACGGAATTTCCCCGTCACCTTCCCTTCAACAATATCGGGCGAGTTGATAGAAATAGTTCTTACACCCTGTGCATCAAAACTGGATTCAAGTGTAAAGTCATCGAAAATATAGTTGTCTTTCCTGTTTTGATACGCCGCCTGTGCGATATTGATTTTACCGCGCATATTATCGATCGTCGTTCCTGAAATGTCCATGCGGATGTCCCCTTTGAAGATCGAAATGGTATCCTTAATAAAGTGGAGTTTATGAAGATTGGCATAGTCAATTTCCGTATGGAAATCATAGCGTTTGTCTTTCCCGCTTAAATCCAGCATACCGTCGAAATCCATAAATAAGTTAGGGTCATTGATAATCGCCCGCCCTTTATAAAATGGACTTTGCAGGTTGCCGTCAATTTCTATATTGGTGTAAATGTATTTGTTATAATACAGCCTTGAAACCTTGCCGCTCACTTTGGTCATCAGGTTTTTGGTCGTAAAACCTTTCCCGTCAGCGTCAATATCGAAACTGACGATGCCCAGATCGCCCCTATCGATGAACCGCCCGATATTAAAATTATCAGCGACAATATGGCCTTTGTAGACCGCATCGTCGATATTGTCGATGTTGGACATGTTCAATTCTGCCTTAATGTTGCCTATGGCGGTCGTCAGGTAGAAATCAGTGACCAACGTTGCCGGTGTGAGCTCCACCGTTCCAGTGAGGTCAAACTTACCCAGTTTTTTAAGCGATGACGGCAGTTTTTTACCCAACACATTCGGCATGATGGCCGCCAGATCATCGTAAGTGGAATTCAATTTGCTGAAACCGGCGCGCATATAGAATGTTTCTCCTGTTTTACCGAAAAGGTTCTTAAATACTATATTGCCGTTAATCCGGGAATTGCGGTTGTCTACCAATCGTAAATTGCGAAAGAAAAGATTATTGAGCGTTCCGGAAATATCGGATTTCATTTCAAAAGTCTTGTCCCCGCTGATCCCTTTATAAAAATACCTGATGTCGTTACTGGAAATGGTGGCTTCCATTTTTTTGGCCGTAATCCACACCTGATTATTGAAATCAGCTATACCGCCCTTCCTGTATTTCAGGGTTACATCACCTTTGAATTGAGAATATTTTGTTTCAAGATCAAGATTGTCAAGGCTTATATGGGTTTTATCATATAAAAATTTTGCGGTAAGATTTTTTACCCTTACGCCCCGATAGTCCCGGAACGCCATTTTATTGATTTTTGCCGAAACCTCCGGACCATAAATCTTAAAATTGCTGATGGAGGCGTCGAGTTTTGTGAAATCAGCATCTTTTGGATCCTTACGGTTTTCGTCAAGAACAATAAAGCGACTGTCGGTAAAATAAACATTCTGTGCTTTAAGCAGGAACTTTCGCCCTGAAGGCTTCTCGTTACTGTCAAAAAGAGAGACAAACTTATTGATGTTCGACTGCGTTTCGCCTTTGTAGGTTTTGAGCTTAAACACCAATCCGTCAAGCCTGATATCCCCGAAGAATAAATCACCATTATAAGCCTCACTAAAACTTAAAATATTGGTTTTTATCCTGTTGGAATAAATAAGCGTATCATTATGGTGGTCACGAATCATGACTTTCTTTAGCTTAACCCCGCCAAAAACAGAAACAGCGACCTGCTCTACCCTGATATTCGTCTTGAAATCCCTGTTAAGCATATCGGTTACGTACTGCCCGATGGCTGTCTGTACCACCGGAAGCGACAATACTATGGCAATAGAAAGAAAAAGCAAGACCAAACCAGCTAAAGTCCTTAGAAACTGCCTTTTAAATATGAAAAGGCTTTCCCTTACTATTTCCTTTACAATGGCCCTTTTTGACTTTAGCGGATACAATCCCGGATGCAACCGATTGCGGTTAACAAAGAAAAAGAAAAGACATGCAAAGCCCGTAAAACAGGAAAGCGCGAACGCCATTCCGAAATTCAGCAGGCCCGGTTTGAATACCAATGTCAACAGTACAATATGCACTGCGGTCGCGAGAAGCATCAGGAGCAATACATACCTGCTTTTCGAAGTGGCCTGAATTACATGGCATCCAGAAATGAAAATCGCCAGTATTGGAAGCGAAAAAAATACCGGCAGGAAGAAATTGCTGTTGGGAGAGCCGTTTATAGCAATTAGCCCGAAGATCATGACGATCAAAGTGGACAGCAATACTGCAATAGCCTGG
>CALRKC020000225.1:0-5000 GCA_943367895.1 Erythrobacter sanguineus
AGCTTTCTACAACTTTGAGAATTTATTTGATACAATCAACAACCCAAACAACGACGAAGAGTGGCTTCCGGGCGGCGCACAGCACTGGACGTCAGCCAAATATAAACAAAAGCTGGAGAACCTGGCACGCGTTATCACGCAAATCGGAACCAATGACCAGCAGAAAGAGGCACCGGTTTTGGTCGGCGGGTGTGAGATTGAAAACAGCGGTGTTCTCGAAGACCTTGTAAAGCAGCCGAAAATGCAGCCATGGGACTATGGTATAGTACATTTCGATTCGCCCGACAAACGCGGAATTGACGTCGCACTGTTATATCAGAAAAAGCATTTTAAGCCCACCAGCTATATTAACGTTCCGTTAATGATATACCGGGATCAAAAACCCGATGATGCCAAAAAGGAAAAAGAAGAAGCTACCGATGATAAAATCGAGGTCAGCAAGGACAATCGCGTTTACACCCGCGATATTCTTTTGGTAACAGGTCTCCTTGACGGTGAAGAGGTCAATGTTTTGGTAAACCACTGGCCATCGCGTTCGGGCGGCGAGAAAAAAAGCAGCCCGTTTCGTGAGGAAGCAGGAAGGCTCGCCAGGAAGATAATGGATTCTGTCTATAAAGTAAACCCAAACGCGAAAATCATGTGTATGGGTGACCTGAATGACGGTTCTTACAACAAAAGCGTAAAAGAAGGTATCGGCGCCAAGCTCAAGAAAACTGAGGTGAAGCAGTTCGGGATCTACAACCCTTTCGAACAAATGGCCAAAGAAGGAAACGCCTCACTATTTTACCGCGACGCCGGTGATATTTTCGACCAGATCATGGTTTCCGAAAGCTTGATTAAGGAGGGTTACGATTCCCTTCGATACTGGAAAGCGGGTATCTACAACAAGCCTTTTATGATACAAAACGAAGGACAGTATAAGGGTTACCCATTAAGGCACTCCGCTAACGAAGTGGGATTTAGTGACCACTTTCCGGTGTATATATACCTGATTAAAGAGGTAAAGTAGGCACTTTCAAATTTCAAAGACCAAATTCCAGTGACATTCGCTCGCTGGAATTTGGTTTTTAAGCTTTTTTAATATCTTTGCCCACACTCCCCAAAATCAATACATTATGAAAAAAATGTTTTTTTTGCTGATCCTGCTTTTTTCCATGAAAAGCTTCGCACAGGATACCATTCCCACTACCCGCGTAAAAGAATTCGTCGGTAAGGAAGTATGGGTAAAAGGAAAAGTTGCCGCAGTAAAAGACGCGACGACCGAGAATAGGGTCGTTTACATTAACGTTGACAAAGCCTTTCCCGACAACGTTTTTACCGTGGTGCTTAACGTGAAATACGCGCAGCGCATGAAACTGAACCTGGCTACCGCCAAAGGCAAAAGCATACTGGTTAAAGGCACCATTACGATCGATAAGGCCGGCGGACCCGTACCGCAAATTTTCAACCCGACGCAGATCCAAATAAAATAAAGCGTAATTTTATAGAAAGGTCGGAAGTTCCGAAGATCGTGAGTCAGAAAGCTGATTGTATACACGATAAACGTCCGATTTCCCGATCTTTTAAACCAATTAACTTACATCATGGCCTCGACCAAGCCTTTCAACCTCAACCAGTGGATTAACGACAACCGGCACCTGCTCAAGCCACCGGTGGGCAATAAAAGTGTTTACGTCCATTCCCAGGATTATATCGTGATGATCGTCGCCGGACCAAACGCCAGAAAGGATTTTCATTATAACGAAACTGAGGAGCTTTTTTACCAGCTTGAAGGCAGCATAAAAGTGATCATCCAGGAAGATGGCGAGCGCAGGGAAATGGAGCTGCATGCCGGCGACATGTACCTGCATAGCGCCAGGGTTCCCCATTCCCCGGTACGGTCAGAAAACTCTATTGGCCTGGTCATTGAACGCAAACGCGCCGGTCTCGGCTTCACCGACGGCCTGCTCTGGTTCTGCGAAAACTGCAACCACAAACTTCACGAAATCTACTTCGAACTTCACAACATCGAGAAGGATTTCCTCCCGCATTACAAGCATTTCTATAACTCAGCCGAACTGCGCACCTGCGATAAATGCGGTACGGTGATGGAGGCCGATCCGAAGTATACCGGCAATAATTAGTTTCAGGAGCCAATCCCGCTGTCCGCTGTATCTTTTCCCCGCTAAAGGAGCGGGAAAAAGGATGCCGCTTCCATCGGGGCTGGGCGTCCGTAAATGCCTTGAAATCCATTCTAAATTGGAAATCTACATCCGCCAACACATTATTAATTATCTATTGCCAATTATTAATTATCAATTACCTTTACACTCGCAATCGATATATTAAATTATGACAACAACAATAGCAGAACAATTCGGTATGACCGAAGCACTTGCCCAACTCGGCATTAAAGATATTAACGAAGGGACTTCAACAGGAATCAACCATTTTTCAAACGGCGACATCCTGGAATCTTATTCCCCTGTAGACGGGCAGCTGATTGGGAAAGTCCGCATGTCAACCCCTGCAGACTATGAAACGGCAATGACAGCAGCAACGGAAGCTTTCAAAACCTTCCGATTGATGCCGGCACCGCAACGCGGCGAAATCGTACGCCAGTTTGGAGAGAAATTGCGTAAAAACAAAGAAGCCCTGGGAAAACTCGTTTCTTATGAAATGGGAAAATCCCTTCAGGAAGGTTATGGGGAGGTTCAGGAAATGATCGACATCTGTGATTTTGCCGTAGGCCTTTCAAGGCAATTGCACGGTCTGACGATGCATTCTGAGCGTCCGGGACACAGGATGTATGAGCAATATCACCCACTGGGTGTGGTAGGAATCATTTCAGCCTTCAACTTCCCGGTGGCAGTCTGGTCATGGAACACGGCATTGGCATGGATTGCCGGTGATGTGTGCATCTGGAAACCATCAGAAAAAACACCATTGTGCGGTATCGCCTGCCAGAATATCATCGCTGAAGTAATCAAAGAAAATAATTTACCGGAAGGTATTTCCTGCCTGATCAACGGCGATTATAAGATCGGGGAGCTGATGACCGCCGATACAAGGATTCCTTTGGTTTCTGCAACAGGATCTACAAGGATGGGTAAAATAGTCGCACAGGCAGTCGCAGCACGCCTTGGAAAATCCCTTCTGGAATTGGGCGGAAACAACGCCATCATCGTGACGCCGGACGCCGATGTCAAGATGACCGTTATCGGCGCGGTATTCGGCGCTGTAGGAACTGCCGGACAGCGTTGTACTTCAACCCGCAGGCTCATCATCCACGAAAGCATGTACGATAAGGTAAAAGACGCTATCGTTTCTGCATACAAGCAATTGAGGATCGGAAATCCGCTGGATCAGAACAACCACGTTGGCCCATTAATCGATATCCAGGCCGTTGAACAATATAACAAAGCACTCGAAAAAGTGGTCGCTGAGGGAGGAAAAATCCTGGTCGAAGGCGGCGTGCTTACAGGTGAAGGTTACGAAAGTGGCTGCTACGTAAAGCCGGCCATAGCCGAAGCGGACAATAGTTTTGAAATCGTACAGCATGAAACTTTCGCTCCTGTATTGTACTTACTGAAATATTCAGGTGATGTCGAAAATGCAATTGCACTGCAGAATGGCGTGGCTCAGGGGTTATCATCAGCGATCATGACCAATAACCTTCGTGAAGCAGAGCGTTTCCTTTCCGTTGCCGGATCAGACTGCGGTATCGCAAACGTAAATATAGGAACTTCAGGTGCTGAAATTGGCGGTGCTTTTGGCGGTGAGAAAGAGACCGGAGGTGGCCGTGAGTCAGGATCTGATGCCTGGAAAATCTATATGAGAAGGCAGACCAATACCATCAACTATACCACCAATTTGCCATTGGCACAGGGAATCAAGTTTGATTTATAACGAAATCAGGAATTAAAAAAGGCTGCCATCAGGCAGCCTTTTTTGTTTTATACTGGTTTATCATAAACAGTCCGTAAATCAATCCGGCAATCAATAGATACAACACGCCGCCGTCAATCGGATTTCCCGGGGGGCCGGGCGGAATAGGAGGCGGTGGCCCATCTACCGGTGGTCCTGCCAGGCAGAACCCACAAGAGAGGACAGTGATTGCAATGCAGATAATGAATAATTTGTTGGGGACAATTTTCATACGCCACAAAAATATAAAATTAATCTTTGAAACAAAACTTTCACCTAGGTATTATTAATATTCAATCAATTACGGTATTTTGGTGACGGCGGATTGAAAAAAACTGATTATTCGGGATAATTTCTTATAAATCACCAAAGGAAGCTTAAAAGTAAGCCCGCAGCTGGACGCTTCCGGTGTGGACGGTTTTGCTGGTTTCGCTTTTACGGCCCTGATAATTTAAGTTAATGTCCAGGAACTGTGTCAGGTTTTTCTGTATCAGCAAACGCCAGGTGGTATTCTGTCCCGGCTGAAGCCCTTCGAGCATTTGGTAAGCTACCGGAGCCAGCGCATCTCCAGCGAATTTATTCTGATACAGTGAAAACTCGCCGTTTATCGTAAACTGCTTTTCTCCGGCATAAGTGAAAGCGGTGCCAAACCGTTGCTGGGAAAGGGTTTCCATTGCGAGAATCCGGTTGTCTTTTTGCTGAAATTCATAAAACACATCCCAGCTTGCGCTTTTCGAAAACAGGTAAGAAAGTTTGGGTGTGAGTTTGTAAGTTTCCAATTCGTAGTTGCGTTGGGCGTAATTTTCCGAATCAGAAGAGGAAATACCCGAAGATGCCCCGAAATTGATAAGCCAGCTTTTTTGGAACAAATGGGTGTATTGCAATTGATGGGCTTTCGCACTGGCTTCCTGCGACCCAACAGACAGCAGGCTTTTGGATTTGGCTTCCAGAAAAGTATAGGTAACCGAATGTTTTTGCTTTCCGCGATTGTAAAAGAGGCTGTTCCTGAAGTTAAGATTCAGCCCAAGCAGCTCATCATCAGCTGCGGAAGCGAAAGGATTAAAATCAAAATTGCCCTCATTGTTCTCAATTTT
>CALRKC020000226.1:0-4997 GCA_943367895.1 Erythrobacter sanguineus
GGATACGGCGTATCAGCTGCTGAAAATCGATAATTTCCTGCGCGGAAAATAATGGGTTCACGGTTACTTTGGCATCCGAAGTGGTGCTTTTCACTACCTGAACCTCTTCTGCAAACGAAGGATAGTCCAACTTAATGGAGAACATGAAACGGTCCAACTGTGCTTCCGGCAGTGGGTAGGTTCCCTCCTGCTCTATCGGGTTCTGGGTTGCCAATACAAAATACGGCAAATCCAGTTTGTAGTTATGTCCGGCAATGGTCACCGCCCTTTCCTGCATCGCCTCGAGCAAAGCGGCCTGTGTCTTAGGCGGTGTACGGTTAATCTCATCGGCCAGGATGATGTTAGAGAATATGGGGCCTTTTATGAATTTAAACTGACGGCTTTCGTCCAGTATTTCGCTGCCAAGAATATCGGATGGCATCAAATCGGGGGTAAACTGGATTCTTTTGAAATCCAACCCCAAAGACTGGGCAATGGTATTGACCATTAAAGTTTTTGCCAATCCGGGGACGCCCACCAAAAGCGCGTGGCCTCCCGAGAAAATGCTTAAAAGAATCTGGTCAACGACTTCTTCCTGTCCGACAATAACTTTTGAAATCTCTTTTTTAAGTTCGTTTCTTTTCTGGACTAATTTTTCTACAGCAGCTACGTCAGACATGGTTGATTGTGAATTTGATTATGCGTTGCGCAAATATAAATTATTTTTTAAGCCAGTTGTTGGCGAACTCGCAATTTCTGTACTCCCCGTTGATCTTGATATAGGTTTCCTTAATCTTCTCGTTGGTCCACTTGGCGATTTCCTTAATCTGCTTTTCTTTTAACGCCAGGTCTTTAATTTTAAGATAATCTTTTGCATAGTCTGCCGTATGGGACGGAATCTTATTGGTTACCATTACAATCTTGTAAATCTTTTTACCACTTTGATTTTCATCCTCGAATGGCGCGGAAATTTCTCCGGTCTTAAGGTCTGAAACCTGGGCATACAATGAAGGATCCATTTTGGTCATGTCAAACCTGGTATCCAGCGTCCTTGGGTTGATTAAGGCACCGCCGTTGGTTTTGGTCTCAGTCTCGTCAGAAGAACTACGGGCTGCGTCTGCAAATGAGATTTCCCCGGCTACAATTTTCTTCCTGATATTGGTAATTTCGTCTTTGGCGTCCTGCATGGCCTCTTCTGTAACCTTTGGCTGCAACAGTATATGCCTTAAATCCACTTCCTGACCACGGATTTTTTCAATATAAATGATATGAAAACCGTAGGTTGTTTCAAACGGTGCTGAAATCTGACCTTCATCAAGACTGAAAGCAACGTCCTTAAACTCTTTAATAAAAGGGGTTTTACGATTCATTTTATAGTATCCCCCGTTGGATTTGGAACCCGGATCCTGTGAATACAATACCGCTTTACTAAAGAAACTTGAACCACCTTCCTGAATGTCTTTTTTAAAGGAATTCAGTTTATCGATGACTTTGTCCTTTTCCGCCTGTGTCACTTTCGGTGTAATAACAATTTGAGATACTTCGACTTCTTCACCAAAAGTCGGCAATTCTTCCTGTGGTATCTTTTTGAAGAAATTGCGCACTTCTTCAGGAGTTACCTCTACTTTCTCGACAATTTTCTTACGCATTTCACTCGTAAGCTTGCCCATCTTAAGGATGTCAAAGAAATAAGTACGGAATTCCTCCTCACTGTTCTTTTTGTAGAATTTGACCAGTTTATCTATCGTACCGCCAGTTTGCTCCAGCATGGCCGCAATTTTCTCGTCCATAATGCTGTTGATTTCACCATCGGTAACAACGATACTGTCCTGAACCGCCTGGTGTGCATAAAGCCTGTCTTCCATCAGCATTCCGAGCATCTGGCAGCGTGTAATATCCTTAATGGAATTCCCCTGGCTGGAAAGCTCGAGGAAGTTCTTATCAATATCAGAATCAAGTATCAGGTAATCTCCGACTGTCGCCACGACACCGTCAACCTTTTGCCTTTTACTGCCCGACTTCTTTACCGGCGGAACAGTATCCTTGATGATTTCCTGTGCTCCGGCATTTAAAACCGTCAATAGTGCCACGGCCCATAGCATTAAACCTTTCTTACTTATAAATCTCATACTTCTCATTTTTGATGGCATCATCGGTTATTTCTTTTTCAAACTGCTTAATCAGTTCTAATTTTCTTCTGTTTAATATGACCTGAACCAATGTTGGTTTCAGGTATTGGTAAGGACTGACCTGATTCTTGTCAATTACATCCCTCACTTTGACCAGGTATGTATTATCGCCGTCAGGCTTTTCAAATGCTATTCCTGCCGTAATGTACTTATCCCTGTTTTCCGGGTTTATAAACGGCAGCCGACGGTAAATCTCTCCCATATCAACCCAGACTGAATCATTCAACGCTGAGTTTTTAAACTGCACCTGATACGTATCCCAGAATTTCCTGTCTGTTTTCCTAAAATCGAGGAACTTGCTCCTGATGGTCGAAAACTTCGGGTGGTCTTTCGGAATATTGATAAACCGCAATCTGACCAGTGTGCCATTCGTACGGAAATTATCCTTATTCTCATCGTAATACTTCTTCAATTCCGTTTCTGAAACGACCGTATCAATCGAGCGTTTTACTATTTCCTCTATGTAAGCCTTGGTGTAAAGATCAGTCTTGTATTGCTTTATCAAAGCATCAAAATTGCTCTTTTTTTCTTTCCCAAGATTTACTTCAGCTGCTTTGATGAGCAATTTCTGGCTTGCCCAGCGATCGATAAAATTCCTGACGATTACTGCGCTGTCCTGCTTGGAGGTACCCGGCGGAATCAGGTCTTTCAGATCACTTTTATAAAGGTAGGATTGTTCAACCCTCGCAATCGCTTCAGGTTTTGCTTCAGGTTTTTGACAGCAAATTAAGCCCGCAAAAAGAATCAATATACCCGATTTCCTGAGCATTTATGATTTTATCTGTTTTTTTACCTGCTCAAATACATCCTGGTTTACCTTGATTTTAAATTCCTTTTTCAAATCAGAAACCCAGTTTTCCTCAAGATATTGCTGGTAGTCGTTAATTACTTTCCCTTTGCATTCCTCTAATTTTTTGGTGCCCTCGGGAATAACCTTATTGACTTTGGCTACAAAATAGTAATCTCCTTTTTGTGACGCAGGTGTAACACCAGGCTGCGAAATGATATTTTTAGGCAACACATCATTTCCTTCCTCGAATACCCCTTCATTGATCATGATGTTAACCGACTCCTTGGTATTTAGCTTTTCTTTGATGAAATCTGCGGATTTCCCCTGCTCCAGCATTTTTTGCGCTTTTTTAGCCATTTCAGGATTGGTCGAAGAAGCAATCAGTACATCATATCTTTTCTTCCACTGGTAACTTTGTTCGTGATTTCTGTAGAAGACCTGCAAACCAAGTGTATCCGTTTTTGATTTTTCCCAGATTTCTTTTTCCATCAGGTCAAACAATAATAAACCGTCGCGGTACTCCTCCATGACGTCTGCAAATTCCGGGAATTCGTTTTCAAGGTCGTTATTGTAATATTCATTCAGCTGGTCGTCAACAAAATCTTCGTACAATTTATCTACCGCCTTATTGATTGGTTTGATTTCGAGCGGCATTTTCTGCCTTCTGTTCACAAACTCCAGGAACTTACTGGCAGTAACCGGCTTTTCCTGAATCTTAAACAGCGGCTTCTCAAACTCTTTTACATCCTTCGGGGCGGTCCAGGCGCTTGTGTAATAATCATTGGTGACCGCTTTGGAAGCCGATGCATACAGTTTATCATCTCTTTTAATTGGGAATTTCTTCCGCAATTTCTCATTCATGGAATTGGCGATCAATCTTGAGCGCTCATCTTTCCTTATTTTGTTTTCAAGCTCTGTCTCCATCTGCTCGAAGGTCTTTACCGGATACTTATCCAGTAACTTAACAATATGCCATCCGAATTCCGATTGAAACGGCTCAGACAATGGCTTGTCTTTTGTCAATGAGAACGCCACATTCTCAAATTTTTCCGAACTCAGCTCACCTGAAGCAAATCGGCCTAAATTACCGCCTTTGACCGAAGACGACTTATCGTCGGAAAACTGTTGTGCGAGGCTTTCAAAACTCTCCCCCTGTTGCAGCTTCTTGTAAATGTCATTGATTGTTGACTTTGCTTTTTCAGCCAAAGCGGGATCGGTCGGACTGCTGATCATGATGTGTGCCACGCCAACTTCGCCCCTGTTGTCCCGAATATCTTCGACTTTAATTAAATGGTAGCCAAAACGGGTACGGACGATACCGGAGATCTTTCCTTTGTCCGTTTTATAGGCAGCGGATTCAAAAGGGTAGATCATCCTGAAAACGGAGAAATAACCCAATTCACCTTTGTTATCTTTAGCTGAAGGATCCTGAGAATATTGTTCTGCCAGTTTCGCAAAATCTTCACCTTCCGCAGCTTTTTTGCGGATGTCCTGCATTTGCCTGTATATCTTAAGCGTGTCTTCTGGCGCAGCATTTTCATCAACCATCAGCAGGATATGGGATGCCTTAATTTCTTTTAAAGACCGGTTGTATGCTTCCTGTATCAGCTCTTTGGTAACCTTGGTATCGGTGAGGTAGTTCTTGGCGAGCTGACTTCTGTAAGACTTCAGTTCTGTGAGGTATTTTGGATTACTTTGAAGCCCTAATTTATTGGCCTTATTGATTTTCAGTTTATAACCGATGAAAAGTTCGAGATATTGATTCAGGTCTTTCTGGCTTTCGTCTTTTACCAAATCGATGTTTTTCTTGTAAACCCGGGCGAATTCGTCGGTGTAATATGGTTTGTCATCGATCGTGAAGAGTACTTCTTTTTTGCTGTTTTGGGCTACAGCGGCCAGATTCAGGGTTAGGAACAACCCTAGAAGCAATTTTTTCATTTTCATTATTGCTGAATTTTCAATTTAGTTTTTGATTATTTTCTATGTAAATATGAAATGCTCAATGGGATTTCAAGGATTTCAGTTTTCATTCAAATAAC
>CALRKC020000227.1:0-4996 GCA_943367895.1 Erythrobacter sanguineus
GGTAACGATGATTCCTTATGTGATTGGCATTGTGATTTTCCTTACTTCAATGAGCGAGGAGCCGCTGGAGGAGCATGCTGCGTTTATATCAATAGGTTTGTCAATAATGTTCGTCATCTCGGTGTTCGCAGGCTATTTCTTCAATAACCTGATGGTCGTTAATCAGGGGCTGATTTATTACACTGCACAGGAAAATGAATTTAACAATGCTGCCCAGCTCGAAATAGATAATATAGGTACCGACATTGAATAAATTCGTCTGCATATGCTTCTTTTTCATAATTTCCTTTTCCGGGAATCATACCGCCATGGCATTCGCCGGAAATACGTCGGCAATCGAGCAAAAAAAAGCTGAAAAACCACTGCTCATCGAGCATTCCAATATTAAAAAAAGAAACTTTCCTGACCTCAGGAAACAATACGATTCAGATGAATTTGTTTACGAAACCCGCTCTAAGAAAAAAAATGCCTGGGACCGTTTCCTGGAATGGCTGAATGAATTTTTCGGAGGCAGCAATAGCAACGGAAGTTCCGGGAGCACGCTCGATACCCTGCTGAAATTCCTGGCCGGCGGCATTATCCTTTTCGTCATTTTCCTGATCGTAAAAGCCATCATGAATAAGGAAGGGAAATGGATATTCGGCAAAAGCTCAGACAAGCATATTCTTCGTTATGACGAATTGGAGAAAGACCTGCAATCGGTCAATTTTGAAAAACTGATCCGTGAAACCAGAATATCCGGAGAAAAAAGGCTGATGATCCGTTACTATTATTTATGGCTGCTCAAGAAAATGTCGGCACAGGGCTACATTGAATGGGATCCTGAAAAAACCAATTCGGATTATATTAATGACTTGAAACAAGCGGACCTCAAAGCAGATTTTGAATACCTGTCCTATTTGTACAATTACATCTGGTATGGCGAATTTGACGTTGATGAACAGGCACTCCAAAAGGCAGCACAGGCATTTGAGAAAACCATCAAATCCATACCGTCATGAGCAGGAGCATAAAAATATACATCTTCCTGATTGTTGTGTTGGTGGCTTTAATCGCATTGATTGACAGCAGCAGGCCAAAACCTATTGACTGGACGCCCACGTATGGTATCGCTGATAAAAAACCATTCGGACTGTACATTTTCGATAAGGAAATCAGAAACATGTTCAGGGAGCATACAATTATACCGCTGTCGGTGACACCTTATGAATATTTTCCTGATGGGGTGGATTCCACTGCGTACTATGAGGATAAGAAAACTTTTATCTCCATTGAAGGCGGAAAATTTCTCGATGAACAATCTGTTTCCGCCTTACTGGAATTTGCGGCAGACGGCAATCACGTGTTCATCAGCGCGAAACAATTTCCCGAATTATTGCTTGATACACTTAAACTTAGGGAAAATTTTGATTTCGAATACAGTAAAGACGTTTACAACTGGGTCGCAAACCCAAACCTGGGATCGAAAAAATATAAGATTACGGAAGGTCTGGGCAATGGCTATTTTTCAAAAATCGATACCGTTAAGACCCAGATCCTGGGTTATCAAAGCGGCGATACGACAAGGGTCAACTTTGTAAAAGTCCCTTTTGAAGGCGGCGACATCATTTTGCATACCCAACCCGCTGCTTTTACCAATTTCCATTTGCTCAAAGACGACCATGCAGAATATGTGGAAAAGATTCTGGCTTATATCCCCGAAGGCGATATTATCTGGTATGTAAAAGGTCAGGATGGCAGCAAGGCTTCGAAATCCATGTTTCGGGTGATCCTTGGCAATCCGCAATTGAAGTGGGCATGGTATATTTTCTTATTCGGACTGCTTGGATTCCTTATTTTCAATGCCAAAAGAAAACAACGGATTGTCCCGATCATAAAGCCCTTAAGCAATACGACGGTTGATTTTGCAAAAACCATCGGGAACCTGTATTTCCAGGAAGGCAATCACGATAACATCATTGACAAGAAAATCATTTATTTCCTGGAGAAGGTGCGGCAGGATTATATGATGGACACCACAACGCTTGATGCACAGTTTGTTAAGAAATTACAACTGAAATCAGGGAAAAACCTTGAGGACATAGAACACCTGGTCTACCTGATCAACAAAAACCGCCGTGATTATAAAGCGGTGGAAGCCGATTTGATTGAGATCAGTCAGGCCATAGAAAAAATAGTCAGTTAATGCCGGAAGGCAACAATAATACATTAGGATATGGAAAATTTTGAAAATGAGGCCGAAAGCCAAATGCCGGCAGGCGAAAACATCAATTTCGAGTCCCGTCTCGACCTGAAAAAACTACAGGAAAGCATTGTTGCCGTAAAGGCAGAACTGGCTTCGGTAATCGTAGGCCAGCACAAGATGGTCGACGAATTGTTGGTCGCCATACTGTCAAACGGCCACATACTGCTTGAAGGTGTTCCCGGTGTAGCAAAAACGATTACGGCCAAATTGCTGGCGCGCACCCTGAGCATCGATTTTGGCCGAATCCAGTTCACCCCGGATTTAATGCCTTCGGATATTCTCGGAACATCGGTTTTTGATTTAAAGAAATCAGAATTTGAATTTAAGAAAGGGCCGATTTTCGCTAACCTGATCCTGATTGATGAGATCAACCGGGCTCCAGCAAAGACACAGGCGGCACTATTTGAAGTCATGGAAGAACGGCAGATTACTATTGATGGGCAATCCTATACCATGGAAGCGCCATTTCTTGTGATTGCGACGCAGAACCCAATCGAGCAGGAAGGAACTTATCGTCTTCCGGAAGCGCAATTAGACCGTTTCCTGTTTAAGATTTCCATTGATTATCCTAAGCTTGACGAAGAGATTTCGATTATCCAGCGCGAACACAACCTACAGGATCACGGCAAACTGGATAATATCAAAACTGTATTGACCGGACAAGATATTAAGCATTATCAGTCTTTGGTAAAACAGATTATTGTCGAGCCCCATTTATTGGAATATATTGCAAAAATTGTCGTCAACACCCGCGAAAATGCATTCCTGTACCTTGGTGCATCCCCAAGGGCCTCCATCGCGATACTCAATGCTGCCAAAGGTTTTGCCGCTTTGCGCGGAAGGGACTTCGTCACTCCCGAAGATATCAAGGATGCGGCAGTCCCTGTGTTAAGGCACCGTGTTATTGTAACGCCGGAACGCGAAATGGAAGGTATTACAAGCGAGGAAATTATTAAGACCATACTGGATTCAGTAGAAATTCCACGATAGATTTAAGATGGGCGTATTGAATTTCTTCAAAAGATTGTACATCAACCACCAGTTCTTCTTCATTTTGATGGGGATGATGCTGGTATTCATCTGTGCATTCATTTTTCCGTTTTTATTCAATGCCGCCCGGTATCTGTTTTTCGGATTATTACTCCTTTTGTTTTTGGACATACTGATCTTGTTTATTGCCAAAAACGGGATTGATGCCACACGGGCCATGCCGGAAAAACTATCGAACGGAGACGAAAACCAGATTACGGTCCGGGTACGTAATTTTTATACTTTCCCTATTCGGGTAAAAATAGTCGACGAGATCCCGTTTCAATTTCAGGTACGTAACTTCAATATCGAAAGGAAGATTGCCGCTTCCTCTGAAAATGAAATGGCCTACTACCTGCGTCCTGTGGAACGGGGCGAATATTCATTCGGGAACCTCAATGTCTATGTTTCTTCGCCACTCGGAATCATTTCGAGAAGATTTACTTTTGACAAAGGGCACATGGTTCCCACCTACCCTTCCTATATCCAGCTCAGGAAATATGACCTGATGGCTTTCTCCAACAATCTTTTCCAATATGGCGTCAAGAAAATCCGGCGTCTGGGACATTCGATGGAGTTTGAGCAAATCAAGGAATACACCCAGGGCGATGATATCAGGACTTTGAACTGGAAAGCCACGGCGAAGAAAAATGCGTTGATGGTCAACCAATTCCAGGATGAAAAATCCCAGTCAGTCTACATGGTGATTGACAAAGGCCGTGTGATGAAAATGCCTTTCAATGGTTTGAGCCTGTTGGATTACGCCATCAATGCAACCCTGGTTTTATCAAATGTAATCCTCAAAAAACATGATAAAGCCGGAATGCTCACCTTTTCGAAAAAAGTTGAAAACCGCGTTGTTGCCGAGAAAAGATCATCGCAGATGGAGAAAATCCTCGAGAGCCTTTACAATGTCAAAACCGATTTCTTCGAAAGTGACTACAGCAGGCTTTATGGTGATATCCGCAAAAACATCAGCCAGCGCAGCCTGATCTTACTGTACACGAATTTTGAAAGTCTTGATGGATTACACCGACAATTGCCTTACCTGAAAGCCATTGCCAAAAATCACCTGCTCGTTGTCATATTCTTTAATAACACCGAACTCAACCAGCTCATCCAAAACAAAGCCGAAAATATCAGGCAGGTTTATGACAAGGCAATTGCTGAAAAATTTGCTTTCGAGAAAAGGCTTATTGTCAATGAACTCAGAAAATACGGCATCCATTCCGTACTGACACAGCCTGAAAACCTGACTTTGGATACCATCAATAAATATCTTGAGATTAAGGCGCGCGGAATTTTGTAGTTTTGCAGCATGATCCGCAACTTAGACTTTATCAATATCCTGCTGATGCTGTTCTCGATGGCAGCCGCTTTATTAATTCCGTTTGAGTTGTTTCTTTTTGTTTATGCGATACTGGGGCCCTTGCATTACCTCACTGAAATCAACTGGCTTCATGGCAGGAACTTCTTCCTGAGCCGTAAAAACGACTACTACTTTATTGCCTTTTTCATATTGCTGTTGCTCGTTACGAGCGTTTTCAAAATCAAAGGTTACTCGCCTTTGTTTATTTTTACGACATTTTTCGGTTCGCTGGTATTGCTTTTTATTCAAAATTGGCGCAAACGATTTTTTGCCCTGATGGCAATTCTAATCGCCGGAATGCTGATGACGGTATTTTTTTATGATCCGTTCCGACTGGTGTTTTCGATGTTCCT
>CALRKC020000228.1:0-4977 GCA_943367895.1 Erythrobacter sanguineus
CATATAACCGAACGAATTGATTAGTTTGTATTGTCCCTGAGATTCTTTCAAAGCGATGGCTTCTTTAAAACCGGTGAAGGATTTTCCGGTGTAAATCAGGTTTGAAAAGGGGTAATCTGATAGATTTTGTGAAGGAAACTGTGCAAACGAGGCTTCATTTTCTATCGTAAATAACCATAAATGGTTTTGAGATTTGGCAGCTTTAAAACCTGAGGAGATGAAAGCTACAATAAGAACAATGCTGGTGTAATATATCCATTTTTTTAACATAAATTGGTTTTCTTCCAAGTCTGTCACCCCGGGAAATTACTGAGGGGCAAATATACAACAAATAATACAAATCTGAATATCAACGAGTTAATATTTTACTAAAAGTAAAAACCGTGTCCGCGAACCTTCCCTGAACCGTTGATCTCAAAGGTTGGAGCGGGAATCTTGATTGTGTTAAAGAGGGAAAAAAGCGTCTTTAAAATGTGTGATTTCGTATTGATTTTTTCCAGATTCACATCGAGGCTTAGATAAAACTGACGTGTTCTTGTCGGATTTTCATCCAGACCGGGCACAGTTTCGCCATTTCCGGAGACCATGCCTTCGGCGCCATATCCGACGGCCAGATTGAGCCATTTGGGAATCGTACTGCATTTGGTAAAATCATACAAATTAGCGGAAAGCCAATAGGTTTGACCATTATAATCTTTCAAAAGCTGTTCCTGAAACGAACTTCCCAAAACATCAGGCCTTAGTTTGGCATAATGTGTCTGATGGAATGAAAATTTAGGGATGATTCGTTGCTCTTTCCACAGCAGTTCCTGTGCTGCAAATAACGCTGTTCCGGAAACATTGGCAATCATATCACCTGACGAAGCACCCCATTCTGCAGAATAACCGTCGAAAACCTCAACAACGGTCAGAAAGGCTAGGCCTAAGGTACTTCCATAGACGAGGCTGCTTTCTTTGCTGACTCCACTCCACCGCAACGCTTCAAAACCTGCCTTCCCGATGTGATAAGCCGAAAATACATGCCCGATCTTGTCCATCTGCATCCATTCATCGTTATCATTGATAAAATGGAATTTCGTCTGGGGGTAGTCCTTATACCAAACCTGGCTTAAGCCAACCAGCGCTCCCGTGGCGAGCACAGCTTCAGTCCCAATGACTAAATTCCGGCGTTTGAGATCAAGGCTGTCTGAAGGCGTAAGGAATTTATTGGCTCCACCCTGCGAAAACACTGCCGCTTTTACAAACAAAAGCAGCACAGCAATATGGTACTTCTTAGCCAAGCTTACCTCTTGATGCCCTGACTGTTGACCCACGCAATATACTTCTGCCTGTTGGCTTCATGCTGTGACGGTGTTACCGCAAATTCATGATATCCGAACCTGGTGACACTTGCGCAGAAATAAATGTAATTGTGCTTTTCAGGATTCAGGACGGCTTCGAGTGCCGTAATATCAGGCATAGCGATAGGTCCGGGCGGTAATCCTTCATACATATAAGTGTTGTAAGGCGATACGGTCTGCAAATCTTTGTTCAAAACCCTTTTGATCACCAGGCTGAAATCATTGGCTGATTTCTTCACCGCGTAAATCACGGTAGGGTCGGCTTCAAGTTTGATACCGCTGTTTAATCGGTTCAAATACACACCGGCAACCCTTGGCCGTTCGTCTTTCTTTACAGTTTCTTTGTGTACAATTGAAGCTAAAACGGAGACCTGTAAGGGGGTCAGGTTTTGTTTTTCAGCAAGTGCAATACGTTCCGGGGTCCAAAACTTGCGGTATTCTTTCGCCATCCTGTCGCGGAATTTTTCGGCGCTGACATTCCAGAAAAATTCATATGAATTCGGAATAAACATGGACAACACATTATCTTCCGTAAAGCCATTGTCCGCTAAGAATTTCTTATCCCTGAACGCATTCAGCAATGACAAACTATCGGCTTCAATCTGTTTTGAAATCCTCCCTGCGAGATCCTCCAGGCGCTCCTGATTGTTAAAAGTCAGGTCGAAATGGACATTCTGGCGCAACGAATTGATAATATCATTGCTGCTCATGTCACGCTTCAGTAAAAATTTCCCCGACTTTACGTTGCGATCATACGATTTCTTTTCGGCCACCATCTTAAAGCGGTCCATATCTTTTACAAATGGTGCCATAATGGTCGTTACCTGATTGAAATCAGCATTTGTGGGAATAAACACATATAGTTCCTTTTGATCAAAGGCGGTGTTTGGCGAAAATATTTTTCTGTAAATGGTATAGCCGTAAATTGAAGCGGCAACAATGATAACAAGTGATACGATGAGGAGTAATTTCTTTGGTTTCAATTGATATGCTTTTAAAATTGATGATTTATTAATTGGTAGAGGGCTTCATCCCTGTACTTGCCCTGCATGAGGTTCCATTGCTCTTTCACCCCAATCCGGCGGAAGCCAAAATTAGTAAAAAGCCTGATACTTGGTTCATTTTCTGTATCAATATTCGCGTAAACCTGATGAAGATTTAGTTTGGAAAACGCGTATTGGATGAGCAGCTGTAAGGCTTCCGTCCCGGCGCCCCTATTCCGGTCTTTGGAGGATTTTATCAATATACCGACACCGGCACGATGGTTTTTTGGGTCATAATCAAACAGGTCGATAAGACCAATAGGATTACTATCGTCGTGATAACAGATTGCGAGCCTCAATTGCCTGGCCTCGAAAATATCCTGTTGGGCGTTTTCAAGGTATTGCCGTATCAGGAAATAACTGTAAGGGGTGTTCGTATTGCTTACGTGCCAGATGCTTTCGTCGTTCTCGACATCGTAAATAAAATCGAGGTCCTCGGGTTCCAATGCCCGCAGGCGGATGTTGTCTCCTTTTAGTGTAATCATTTGCTTAAATGGAGATTTCACCTTTGTAGACAAATGTCGCCGGCCCCTTTAAAAACACATTCGAGTAAATACCGTTTTCAACGAAGAAAGAAACCTCCAATTTCCCGCCGGGAACATTCAGCGTTACTGTATCGCCCTTGGTTTTCCCCAAAGCACGCATTGCGATCGCGACCGCTGTAACGCCGGTACCACAGGAAAGCGTTTCGTCTTCTACTCCCCTTTCATAAGTCCGTACCTTAAATATATTGTCCTGTTCCTGTTCCACGAAATTAACATTGCTTCCCTTTTGCCCATACAAATCAGAGTAGCGAACTTTGGCACCATCGCTTTTTACATCAGTGGAAAGAACGTTTTCGACGATTGCAACGTGATGTGGAGAACCGGTATCGAGGAATACATACTCAGGCGTGATTGTCAATGAATCCACATCCTTCATCTGCAATGAGACAATGCCTTTTTCATAGATGGTAGCGTAATGCGGTCCGTCTGTAGCAATAAAATTAGTCTCCACATCAATAACGCCGAGGTGTTTCGCAAATGCCACAAGACATCTTCCTCCATTTCCGCACATGGAACTTTCATTCCCATCGGAATTAAAATAAACCATCCTGAAATCATAGTCCGGATCATTCTCCAAAAGAATTAATCCATCGGCACCAACACCAAAACGGCGGTCACAAAGTCTGGCTATCAGCTTTACATCTGATTTTGGAAAAAAGCCGTCGCGGTTATCGATCATTACAAAATCGTTGCCGGTGCCCTCATATTTATGGAACTCAATCTTCATGGAATACAGTCGTTTGATCACGTAAAAATGTACGCCAAAGGTACGAATAAACTAATAAAAAGTTAAACCGTGTTAATCAGGAGTTAAAGCGTTTTTCAAAAAAAGGAAAACTTATAAATTTGCTGAACAATAACTTAAATTATTACTACAAATGAAAAGATTTTCTAATTTATTTTTGGTTTCCTTGTTAAGCGGTGCCACAACATTAGGAGCTTACAAGTTATTATTTGATGACAACGGTTTGTTTTCCCCGAAGAAACCGATTGTAACCATGGCATCCCCAAATTATTCTAAGACTGTCGGCTTTTCTGCGGAAGGTGTTGACTTTGCCGAAGCGGCTGATAAAGCGGTACATACCGTAGTACACGTAAAGAACGTTTCTTATCGGACAGTATCCAACCCGATTATGGAGTACTTTTACGGTTACAGGGGCGGACAGCAACAGGAACAGGTGGGTACCGGTTCTGGTGTGATTATTTCTGAAGACGGTTACATCGTGACAAACAATCACGTGATACAGGATGCGTCGGATATCGAGATCACCCTAAACAACAAAAAAGTATACAAGGCCAAACTTATAGGTACTGATTCAAAGATGGATATTGCCTTGTTAAAAATCGATGCCAATGAGAAACTGCCCTACGCTGCTTTCGCCGACAGCGACAATACCAAGGTTGGTGAATGGGTACTGGCCGTCGGGAATCCATACAACCTGACTTCAACAGTTACAGCGGGAATTATTTCTGCTAAAGCAAGGAATCTTGACACTAATGGCATCCAGTCTTTCATCCAGACTGATGCCGCCGTGAATCCAGGAAACAGCGGAGGGGCTTTGGTAAACACCCATGGTGAATTAATCGGAATCAATACGATGATTTCCTCCCAGACCGGCTCTTATGTCGGCTACTCTTTTGCAATACCATCCAATATTGCACGCAAGATTATTGAAGACATTATGGAATACGGCAACGTACAGCGCGGTATTTTAGGAGTACATGGCGCAGAACTTAATGGGCCGGTTTCCAAGGAACTCGGACTGGACCGCACCGAAGGATTTTATGTTGGCGATGTCGACAAGAATTCGGGAGCAGACAAAGCAGGCCTCAGAAAAGGCGATGTTATCGTAAAATTAGACAACAATAATGTGAGTTCTTTTGCGGATCTGTCCGGATTCATCAATACCAAGCGTCCGAATGATAAAATACAAGTGACCTTTGTGCGGGATGGCGAAACGAAAACCGTACCGGTAACCTTAACAAAGTATGAGTTGACAAACGCAGAGTTTAAAGGCATTGAACTGGAAGATTTATCGCCTGCCGATC